>JAHEEY010000178.1 GCA_024640485.1 Chloroflexota bacterium
GGGGGCGAATATCTCCTTGATCCGGTGGATGCTGGTGTCATCTTCCACCACCAGGAGCAGATTGATGTCCGATTCAGCCTGATTGTAATGCCCCTGGACCAAACTGCCATACAGATAGGCGGCGGTCAATTGACTGCCCAATCCGCTAGTAAAAGAACGTACGGCCTCTTCTGCCACTTTGTGCATGCTTGCATTATACTTGAAATGCGGAGCGTTGTAACCCTGTGACCACGGCCCTGCCGCATCTCCTAATCAGGTTGCGCACACGCCGGCAATGACAATTCGCTGAGCACATCTGGGACCTCACCGAGTATCCTTAGGGAGTTCGCCGAATGCTATGGGGCACAGGTATAATGGGCTTCAATTGATAAGTGAGACCGAAGAATTGATTCACCTGCGCAGATCCTTGGTCAAGGGTTCAGGTGGATCCCATGACCGCCGAGGATTCTTATGCGTGTTTTCATCACTGGAGCGACTGGTTTTGCCGGCTCACACTTGACTACGGATCTGCTAAATAAAGGGCATCAGCTGATCGGCCTGGTGCATCCAGCGTCGAGCCATCAGGCGCTGCCGGAACACCCACAGATAACCGCCATTGAAGGCAACTTGATGGATTTGGCCTCACTGAAGAAAGCCGTGAGTCAGGCTCAGCCAGATGTCATCTACCATTTGGCTGGACAAGCGTATCCCGGGAAGTCATGGGAAGATCCCGCTTTCACCTTGGCAATCAATACAGGGGGAACCGCGAACCTTTTAGAAGCGGCGGTCCACTATGGCCGCCCGCGAGTGGTCGTAATCACCAGTGCTGAGATTTATGGCATGGTAACGCCTGATGAGCTGCCGTTGACTGAGGCCAGTCTGCCTCAGCCCAGACACCCGTACGGTGTCAGCAAGTGGGCCGCCGGCAAGCTGGTTGACATTTACTGGAAGCGCTACCAGCTGCCGGTGGTGGAGGCGCGTCCTTTTAATCACATTGGACCGCATCAAGCGCTGGGATTTGTGGCAACTGACTTCGCCAGCCAATTGGCCGCGATTAAGCTGGGTAAACAGCCGCCAGTTGTCTCTGTGGGAAATTTGGGTGCTCAACGAGATTTTACCGATGTCCGAGATGTGGTTGGGGCGTACCAGGCGCTCGCAGAGAGAGGCAGGCCCGGTGAAGCGTATATCATCTGTTCCGGTAAGCCGGTATCGATCCAGCATCTCCTGGATACGCTTATTGAATTGGCGGATGTGACCGTTGAGATCGAATATGATCAGGCTCGTATGCGCCCGTCCGATACCCCAAGCCTCTACGGCAGTTATGCGAAGATCAGCCAGGATACCGGCTGGACTCCCGCATTTGATCTTCGCCAATCTTTGTCCGATGCCCTGGCTGATTGGATGGAGCGCACTCGGAATGCATAAGGTCAGACCCCTTGGCTAAAAACAAACAGCGGCTGGATAAAATGCTGGTCGAACGAGGGTTGGTCCCTACACGGGCCAAAGGCCAGGCGTTGATCATGGCTGGCGAAGTACTGGTCAACGGGGAACGGTCTGACAAGCCTGGCACGAATGTGCCCCTGGATGCTGAAATCGCGCTCAAAGCGGTGATGCCCTTCGCCAGCAGAGGCGGTTACAAGCTTGACGGCGCGCTCCAGAATTTCGGCATCTCGGTCGATGGACAGGTTTGTGCCGACGTGGGCGCCTGTACCGGTGGATTTACCGATGTCTTGCTGCAGAGAGGCGCCGCGAAAGTACACGCCATCGATGTTGGCTACGGCCAGCTAGATTGGAATGTCCGTCAGGATGAGCGAGTTGTGGTGATGGAGCGCACCAATGCGCGTTACCTGGACGAGCTAAGCGAGCCGGTAGGCTTTGTCTGTATTGACGTCTCGTTCATCTCCCTGAAGTTGATTCTGCCGGCGGTCAAGAATTGGCTGAAACCTGCAGGCGACGTGGTGGCCTTGATAAAACCGCAGTTCGAGGCGGGCCGAAAGCAGGTGGGCAAGGGGGGTATCGTTCGAGACCCGGATGTCCACAGGCAGGTTCTCTTGGATATTCTGGGATGGTCAGCGGAGAACGAACTGGCTGTCATGGGGCTGACCCGATCCTCGATAGAAGGCTCTGACGGCAACGTTGAGTTTCTGGTTTGGCTCCGATTGGGGCCATCGGCTGCCTTTGATGTACCGGCTGCAATCGCAGAAGTTACTGACTGATCCGCCTCTTCAACTGATCTTAATTCTGTATCTTGTGTTCTTATCAATGAGTGTATGATGTGGCGCACAAACCGATGCGCGACGTTTTATGAATGCCTCCAGTTCAATGCTGATGAATTGGACTCAATTTGCTATAATTAACCCTATGAAGCGAAGTCATATCCGAAATTTTTGCATTATTGCCCACATCGACCATGGCAAATCCACTTTGGCGGATCGGCTGCTGCAGGCGACAGGTACTATCACTGATCGCGAAATGCAGGAGCAGGTCCTGGATAATATGGATTTGGAGCGTGAGAAGGGCGTCACTATTAAAGCATCGGCGGTACGGATGTCGTACACCGCCAAGGATGGCCAAGAGTATGAAATGAACCTCATCGATACTCCTGGTCATGTAGACTTTTCCTATGAAGTAAGCCGCGCGCTTCAGGGCTGTGAAGGCGCGATTCTGGTAGTGGATGCCACCCAAGGTATCGAAGCGCAGACGTTGGCAAATCTCTACCTGGCGATCAACGCGGGTCTGGAGTTGATCCCGGTGATCAACAAAATTGATCTTCCTGCCGCGATGCCTGATGATGTCGCCCAGGAAGTGGAGCATATCACCGGTATCCCCGCGGAAGATGCAATTGCTATCAGCGCCAAGACTGGCGAAAACATAGAGGCGGTCCTTGAGGCAGTGGTAAAACACGTACCGCCGCCGAAAGGCGACAGTGCGGCCCCGCTGCGGGCGCTTGTATTCGACTCCCACTATGACTCTTACAAAGGCGTCATCGCCTACGTAAGAGTGTTTGAGGGCTCCCTCAGCAGACGTCAGTGGGTGAAGATGATGTCCAACGAGGTTTCCGTGGAGCCTATTGAGATCGGGATTTTTGGCCCGGCGATGAAGCCGACTGATGAACTAACGGCCGGCGAGGTAGGGTACATCGCTACCGGACTTAAGACCGTTCGGGAATGTCGGGTTGGCGACACCATCACGCTGCGGGATATGCCCGCGATGGAGCCGCTTCCCGGGTATGAAGCCGTCAAGCCGATGGTATTTGCCGGTTTCTATCCTACGGAAGGTGAAGATTATGCCCTGCTCAAGGATGCGCTTGAGCGACTCCAGCTGAATGACGCCGCCCTGGTTTTCGAGCCGGAAACGTCAGTCGCCCTCAATTTCGGGTTCCGCTGCGGATTCCTGGGAATGTTCCACATGGAAATCATTCAGGAGCGGCTGGAACGCGAATATGATCTCGACCTGGTAGCGACGGCGCCCAGCGTCCGTTATGAAGTGGTCATGGCACACGTAGATGAAGTGCGGGTGATTCAGAGCCCGGCGGAACTTCCCGATGAATCCACAATCGCGGAAATACGAGAGCCGTGGATGCACGTTCAGATCTTCATGCCCGACGAATACTTCGGTGTCGTCATGGATCTTGCCATGAAGCGCCGGGGTGAATTGGTCGGTCAGGAGTATCCCGCGCCTGGACGGGTAGTGCTTAAGTATGACATTCCGCTGGCTGAGCTTATCATAGATTTCTATGATCGGCTGAAGAGCGCCACCAGAGGCTACGCCTCGATGGACTATGAATTCGCCGGCTACCGGGTTTCCGACCTGGTGAAACTGGATGTGCTGGTGAATAAGGTCCCTGTCGATGCTTTGGCGATGATTGTCCACAGTGATGCCGCCTACAATCGCGGCCAGAAGCTGGTGACACAGCTCAAGAAGCTCATCCCACGGCAGATGTTCGAGGTGCCAATTCAGGCAGCCACAGGAAAAAGGGTGGTCAGCAGAGCCAATGTAAAGGCGATGCGAAAGGACGTGCTGGCCAAATGCTATGGCGGTGACATCACTCGAAAACGGAAACTGTTGGAAAAGCAGAAGAAAGGCAAGAAGCGCATGAAGATGATCGGCAATGTCGAAGTGCCGCAGGAAGCGTTTATGGCCGTTCTACGAATTAACGATGACTAGGTGACTGGATGGTCGTGATAGACTGAGCCAAAAAAAGCGGCACCTCGGATTATGAGGGCCGCTTTTTTTGGCTGTTGAGAAAAATAGTTGGAAACATTACTGGAAGGGTGATGGCGATGAGTGTCTATTGCAGGCAAGAACGCTGGTCGAAAATCAACGGGCAGCGGTGGAAGGGAAGGGATCTTGCATGAGGTTGGACAAATCTGCCCGACAGGGAGCTCCAGGCAAATTCGCGGCACTATCTGATGGTCAGTGTCATTATCAATTGTCAGGGCCTGTTGGCGGCCCGGTAGTGGTCCTTGTCCACGGCTTCTCAGTACCTTCTTTCATATGGGATCAGACTTACCAACCATTGACTGAAGCCGGATTCCAGACGCTGCGGTTTGACTTGTTCGGCCGTGGGTTTTCGGACCGACCTTCAGCTGCCCACAACCACGCCTTATTTGTGCGTCAGTTGAAAGAGCTGCTGCTCGAGGTGGGCATTCAAGAACCAGTGAGTCTGGTGGGGCTGTCAATGGGTGGAGCCGTCTCGGTAGCATTTGCTCTAAGCTGCCCTGAATCCGTAGAGAAGTTAGCCTTGATATCACCTGCTGGCGTGATGAAAAAATCGCTGGGGATGCGGATGCTGAGGCTGCCGCTCATTGGCGAGCTGCTATTTCTCCTTGGCGGCGATACGACCCTCATCAGGGGACTTAACCGAAATTCGTATCAGTTGGAGGAGTATGGCAGCTACCTTCGCCAGTTTCGCCGGCAGATGGCGTTCCCCGGCTATAAACAGGCCCTGCTGTCGACCCTGCGCGGCGATCTCCTATGTGAGATGCATGAGACCTACCAGCGTGTCGGCCGGCGGCAGCTGCCGTCACTGCTGATATGGGGACGTGACGATCACTTGACTCATTTCGAGCAAAGCGACTTGATCAGGGAGGCAATGCCTGGCATTCAATTTCACCCAATGGATGGAGTTGGCCATCTACCCCACATCGAAAAGGACGAACAGGTCAACTCAGTTCTGGTTCAATTCCTGCGTAAATAACGAGGCTCTAGATGCTCTATCAGAAGATCTTGTTCCCGCTGCTTCAGCGGATGGATGCCGAAATGGCCCACGATCGGACCCTGGCTCTGCTAGAGAAAGCAGAACAATGGGACATAGGAAGGATGGCCTTGCGAGGCGCCGCTGGAAAGCTGCCCCTGAAGCCGGTATCACTGTTTGGGCTAACGTTTCCAAACGTGATCGGGTTGGCCGCTGGTTTTGACAAGGATGTGCGGGCGGTAAGGGGACTGGCGGCCCTGGGGTTTGGCCATATCGAGGTTGGAACACTGACGCCGCGCCCGCAAGCAGGCAATCCAAAGCCTCGCGTTTTTCGCCTTCCTGTTGATGGAGCGCTCATTAATCGAATGGGATTCCCCAACTGCGGGGTGAAAGCGGCAGTTCCTCGACTACAGCGGATTTCGAAATCCAAGCATGATTTCATCGTGGGCGTCAGCCTTGGCAAGCAGAAGGAGACGCCGCTCTCTGAAGCGCATGGCGACTATGCCGAGGTGATGACGGCAGTGTATCCCTACGCTGACTATCTGGCAGTGAATATCAGTTCTCCAAATACGCCGGGACTGCGAGAGCTTCAAGGGGGTCATTATCTGGGCCAGCTTCTGAAGATTTTGGACCAGAGTAACGAGTCACTATCCCGGATGCACAAGATCAGGAAGCGCCCGCTGCTGGTGAAGATTTCGCCCGATGTCAGCTTTTCTGAGGCCGATGAAATGTTGGATGCGATTCTGGGAAGCGGCGTAAGCGGCATCATTGCCGCGAATACGACCACGAGCCGCAGTGGCGCGGTTCATCAAAATCGTTCTGAACAAGGTGGCATGAGCGGACTTCCCTTGCAGGCTCGCAGCATCAAATTAATCGAATATATCCACAGACAGACGAATGGAAAGCTTCCGATCGTCGGTGTAGGTGGGATTCGCTCAGCTGCGGACGTGAGAGAAAAACTTGATGCCGGCGCATCACTGGTGCAGTTGTACACAGGTTTCATTTATGAGGGGCCCGGAGCTGTAGGCAGAATCTTGCGAGCGCTTTGAGCGGGTTGTAGGTATATACAAGGTGGGCTCAATTCCTGGCTACACGCTCCCTGCGCAGTTGGGTATAATCCTTTCTGCATGGAGCGAGTAAAATGAAACAATTCGAAGCGACAGTACATGGTCGCGTTCAAGGTGTATCGTTCCGTTACTACACCAAACAAGAAGCGCGGCGCCTAGGTGTGACCGGTTGGGTGGCGAATCAACGAGATGGGTCGGTTCTTGTGGTCGCGCAGGGCGCCGAAGGCGCCCTGAATGGCCTAATCGATTTCCTTAAACGAGGCCCCTCGATGGCTCATGTAGACCAGTTAGGCATCAGTTGGGTAGAGCCTGTCAAAAGCTTTGCTAAATTCAACATACGGTATTTATGAAAGAAACAACAACCAAGGGAAACCGAGAGCTTTTAGGATGGGCATTCCTGTTGACTGGCTTTGCTGTTTTTGTGGCAATAGCGGTCGCGGTTCCCTTGGGCATCCGCAGCTATCTTCACAATAGCACCCAGCCGTTGGCCACGGTGCTGCAGGCCAATCAAGGAACCGTGAGAATCGACGACAGTTCCGGCAACGTCAGGGCAGTCCTGGCCGGCGAATCCGGTCAATCTATTGAGTCCGGCGCGGAAATCTTGACCGACGCGTCGGCGACAGCCTTGATATTCGTGCGCCCGCCGGACAGCGACAAGCTGTTGGCACGCGTTCAGGTCTACGGCAGCACCAATCTGAACATGATCAAGCTTGATATGCCCCGATTTGAGATGAGCACTTCTGGGCAGCAGGCAATCCTTGAGCTTCGCGGTGGGCGGATCAGCGTGACGGTGCCCGAGAATGAAGGCAGGGAGTTCATCGCCAAAGTGGCCGTGCCCAGCGGCGAGATCACCATTGATGTGCCCGGACAGTACTCGTTCGAAGTGACCAACAGCAGCTCACAGGTCGCAGTGCAGAGCGGACAAGCGTCGGTAGCGGCTGGACTAAATGCCCTGGTGCTTGCGGTTGACCAGCGAGCGGTAATTCCCGCTGACGGCGGTCTATTTGGTCCTATCGATGCTGAGCGAAACCTCATTGTCAATGGGGATTTCGATAGTGGTTTCGCCAATTGGGACTTGTTCCGGTGGAATGTCGAACTTGCTGATCAGCCCGAGGGAAAGATGAATGTCAGCACTCTGTCTGGCGAATCGACGCTGGAGATCTTTCGAGACGGAGAGGGACACGCGGATGTGCGCCTGAGGCAGCCAATCAACCAGGATGTGACTGACTTTGAGAGTCTACAGCTATATATGACCTTCCGAGTTGCGGCTCAGAATCTGGCGGTCTGCGGCATCCAGGGAAGCGAGTGCCCTTTGATGATACGGGTGAACTACATCGATCAAAGCGGGGCCAGCCGGACATGGCAGCATGGGTTCTATGGGATGGGACAAGTCGTGCCGGGGACGACACCCGATGCCTGTATTTCCTGTGATGTGGTGCAGAACAGCCATCAGTTTGTGAAGTTGGGGCAGGCCTATTTCTACGAAGTCGATTTGCGGGCTGACCTGGCGCGACAAGGCTACCTGCCGCCAAGATTGATTGAAAGCGTGAGCATTGTCTCCTCTGGGCACGGCTTTGGGGTTGAGGTAATGGACGTCAGTTTGATGGCCAAAGAGTAGCAGGCGCGAGATAGCGGCTGGGCGAAATTACCCAGCAATGCTTCGCCAACATCGATCAAGCCCTTCCACTCCAGCTCTTTAGCCAAGACTCCAATTCTAGCGGCGTATTGGCAATGACGGCAGTAAACTGCGTTCCTGGATAATGCTGCTGGAACCAGCCGGCGCTGATGGCCTCAGGCCAATGGTGGGGATTCACCGACAGCACGTGCCGGTTGCTCAGATTTCCGATGCCGGCGTCATCCGCAGAAAATCCAATCGTATAGCGCCCTTCAAAGCTTCCGTTGGCGGCAGCTTGGAGCCATTCCTTATTGGCGGTTGGCGGCAGCAGGACGTAAACGCGATCATATTCCAGCCGGGCCGTGTCTGTCGCGACGATCTGTACCTCTCTAGCAACTCGCAGCAGCCGTAATGCAAATAGGCGGGCGCCTCCATCCCCCAGGAAGCGAATATCGTACAGCCCATCAATATCCGGCACAAACTCATATCGCCAGGTGAAACGGTTTTCGTCCTGCGTCAAGCCGCGGTCCAGAACCCCAGCCTGCTGATTGTCGGGTCTATTTACAACCAGACCAACCGATTCATGGCTTCTGTTTGACGAGACTGTGACCGCGACTCGCTCTCCTGGCTGAGGTTGGTCGGGCTCCAGCGTAATGTGGGTATCGCCGGCACCGACAATATTGATACTGCGCTTATATCGCCCAATTGGCCTCAGCCTGGCATTTCTCCAAAAGACCATCTGTTGGCGCTTTGGAAGTTTTGGAGCGGATTTGAGAAATATCGTGATGGTTGAAGATTCGGCTTCTACGACCAGCCGCAAGGTTTCCCAACGGGAGAGCGGTTGGGCGGCCACGCTCCAGATTATCAGCGGGCTTTCTGGATCTGTACCGCCAGTGGGATCGATGCCGATCTGCAGATCAACATCGCTGGCTTCAAATTGGCTGGCTGGTGTGGCGTCTTCACTTGACCACGCTTG
>JAHEEY010000627.1 GCA_024640485.1 Chloroflexota bacterium
GAACCGATGTTGAAGGAGTGCCGCTGTGGAATGAAGTCCCTGAAGGCCGGGTGTTCGACATCCGGGCAAGCGAGTTGTGGCACAACATCACCGCTGGGGAGGCTGAGAAAGTGCCGTACGTGGTAGACGTCAGAGAGCCGAGAGAGTTCATCCGCGGCCACGTGCCCGGCTCTCATTCCATCCCGCTTCCCAAAATCATGGCGGATCAGATTGTGCTGCCCAATGACCGGCAGATTGTTCTGGTCTGCCGCAGTGGGCGGCGCAGCCGGCGGGCAGCCTGGGCGCTGCAGCGGTCAGGCTGCATGAATGTGGTGATCCTCAAAGGTGGGATGCTCTCCTGGATCGCCGCAGAGCTGCTGGAAGCGACTGGTGAGAGCAGTGAAAGCGAAAATGAGTATGGCGCGGCGGCAGCAGTTGAGCATCGCGGGGCTTGATACATTGGTTCCAACGGAGAAAGAAAGATGGACGAGATAGGTTCTCGCAACATTGGGCTGGATCTGGTCAGAGTCACAGAAACCGCGGCTTTGGCTGCGGGGCGATGGATGGGATCGGGCAATTATGATGCCGCTCACCGGATCGCTTCCCGGGCGATGGCTGAAGCGCTGAACACTATGCAGATGAGAGGAAAAGTGATCATCGGTGAAGAGGGTCGCCTCGGCTCAGGTGATCCTCTCAGCAGCGGGACCATGCTGGGCCGGGGCAGCGGCCCGGAAATCGATCTGGTGGTCGATCCAATCGACGGCACCAGCCTGCTGATCAAGGGGCACCCTGGGGCCATCTCGGTCGTTGGCATGGCCCCGGCAGGGACGATCCTGTCAATCGCGCCGGCGAAATATATGGAAAAACTTGTGGTTGACCGGCGGGCCGCCGAGGCGTTGGTGCCGGAATGTCTGGATGCCCCGGCTGCCTGGACGCTGGCCCTAATCGCCCGAGTGAAGCAAAAGGCGGTCCAAGATTTGGCGGTAATTATCTTGAACCGCTCCCGGCACAGGGATCTGATTGACGAAATCAGGGCCACCGGGGCCCGGATCATCCTGCGAGATGAGGGCGATGTGGAAGGGGCGCTGCTGGCGGTCACCCAGGGCACCGGTGTCGATATTCTGATGGGCACCGGCGGCGCGTCTCAAGGGGTGTTGGCGGCTTGCGCGGTCAAAGCGATGGAAGGAGGGATGCTGGCCCGGCTGTCACCCCAGAGCGCCGAGGAAAAGGCCGCGGTCGCGGCGGCTGGCCTGGACTGCAAGAAGATATACTCATGCGCCGACCTGATAGCCAGCAATGAGATATTCTTCGCCGCCACCGGCATCACCGACAGCGCCATGCTGAAAAGCATGAAGTTTCACGGCACCCATGCGGAGACCCATTCGCTGCTGATTCGGGCAGAGACCGGCACGCGCCGCTTCATCACTGCAGAGCATTCCGCCAGAGTTTAGCCGGCACTTCGGACACCTTATCCAGCAGCGGATGACACAGACAGCGGTATGTTGTCGATCAGGCGGGTCTTGCCGAAATAGACCGCGGTGGACAGAAGCAGCTCACCAGCAATCTGGTCCGCCTCTTGCAGGGTGAGGGCGTCGGCGATGCTGACGTAGTCGATCTGGGACAGCGGCTGGGCTGCAATCAGCTTGGTGATCATCCGGCGCAGTTTGTCGCCGTCTCTTTCTCCAAGTTCCACTGCCGCCGCTGCCGCGGAAAGCGCCCGGTACAAGACCGGCGCCGCCTCGCGGGCTTCAGCCGATAAATAGGCGTTTCTGGAGCTCATCGCCAGCCCATCTTTTTCGCGCACCGTTGGGCAGATAACCATCCTCAGGTTGAAGTTCAGGTCGACCACCATCCGGCGCAGCACCGCCGTCTGCTGGGCATCCTTCTGCCCGAAATAGGCCCGATCCGGCTGGAAGATATTGAACAGCTTGGCGACAACCGTAGTCACCCCCTGGAAGTGAGTCGGCCGGGTGCTGCCCTCCAACGGCCGGGAGATATCGGCTACAGATACCGTGGTTTGAAATCCGGGTGGGTAAATGCTCTCGTTGTCCGGGACGAACAGCAGATCGACCCCAGCATCTCGCAGCAGTTGAAAATCCCGATCTAGGTCCCGTGGATAAGTGGCCAGGTCCTCGGTGGGCGCGAACTGCATGGGATTGACGAAGATGCTGGCCCCAACCCGATCATTCGCATCCTTGGCGGCGGCTACCAGCGACAGGTGCCCCTGGTGCAGAAAGCCCATGGTAGGCACCAGCCCCCAACTCAATGACCGGTCGGCCCAACGGACGGCTCTCAATTCGGTGATGTCTCCAGTAATAATCATGTTATGCTCCAAACAACCTGGGCGGTATCAAGTCGGACAGGACAGCAATCGGCGAGTGTGACGGCAGGGCCGGAAGCGGGCTGCCCTGTTCTACCTTCCTAATGGAATCGGCCAATGCGTTGGTGACCGGGGTCGGAATGCCAAGCCGGGTACCGATTTCGGAGACAGCGCCGCTGATGGCCTCAATTTCTGTAGGTACGCCCCTGCGGATATCCTGCAGCATGGACGAAATGTTGGCGGCGGTAGCTCTGGCC
>JAHEEY010000179.1 GCA_024640485.1 Chloroflexota bacterium
TCAGCCGCCCCGTCTCGGTAGCCTTCGCCACCCTCTATGCTTTCCGCCGGGGAGCGTTGGTGGCGGTGCTGGTCTTTCTGGCCAGCGGCGTGCTCTTCTGGCGGGATCTCTCCCATAGGGTCATCCGGCCCATTGAACGGCTGGCCAACTTCAGCGTCGAAGGAGGCACTGACGATGAGCGTGACAGTAATGCCCACGCCGCCGCCTTGGCCGCCCTCACTGCCAGGCCCGACCAGATGGGGCTGCTGACCCGCAGCCTGACTAGTATGCAGCAGGCGATAGAAGCCCGGCTTAATGAAGTATCGACACTGCTGGAAACCAGCGCTGCTGTCGTCTCCAGCCTCGACCATCAGACGGTATTGGAGCGCATCCTGGAACAGGTTGAGCGGCTGCTGGGCACGGATATGAGCGCTATCTTCGCCCTGGATGAGGAGCAGAAGATCTTTCGGGTGAGTGCCAGCCGGGGCTTGCCCCAATGGTACACGGAACGGGCTACCATCGATCCCGATGAACCGGGCTCGGTGACCATGCGCGCTATCCGCGTCCGCCGTCCCATCCAGGTCAGCGACACCGAAACGAATCCCTCATTCAAGCTCCACCGGGATCGCGCCAGATCAGCGGGCTACCGTTCCGTCCTGGCTGTGCCCATCCTCTCCCAGCACACCAAGCCTGCGGCGCTGCTGGTCTTCCGTCGGGAGGCTCACGAGTTCAGCCGGCGGGAGATCAATCTGCTGACCAGCTTTGCCAATCACGCCACTATGGCGATTGAAAATGCCGCCCTGTTCGCCCAAAGTGATACCCAGCTCCAAGAACAAACCCACCGATTGCAGGCATTGATTCAATCGATGCAGGATGGTTTGATCCTGGAGAACCTGGACGGCAGGGTTCAGTACGTCAACCGTTCGGTCCAGGAGCTCAGCGGCCTGGCGCCGGCTGCTTTTGAGAGCCTGCCGGCCAAGGTTTTGATGGATCACATTTTGGCCCATGCCCAAGATAGGGGAATGGTTGAAGAGGATATCAGCAAAGCCATCGATGAAGGGAAGTCGCGTTGGGTACGGTTCTCCTTGGACGGGCCCGACGGCACCCGTCACTGGCGCCTGACCATATTCGACGTCAAGGAGAGTGATGGGTCGCTTATTGGCCGCGGCCGCATTCTGCAGGATATCACCCAGCGGTACGAACTGGATCGGATGAAGTCGAGCCTGATCGCCACCGTTTCTCACGAGCTGCGAACCCCGCTGGCCGCCATAAAGGGGTATGCCAGTACCTTGCTGGCGGAAGATGTGGAGTGGGATCCAGTGAGCCAGCGGGATTTTCTGGAGATCATCTCCACTGAGACCGATCATCTGCGCGACCTGGTCAACGATCTGCTGGACATGTCCCGGATTGAGTCCGGCACCCTGACGGTCAGCCGGATCGCCTGTGATTTGAGTGAGTTGGTAGAGCGGGCAGTCTGGCACGCGCATCCACATCCTGGCACCCGGCTGCAGCTGGATCTCCCCCTTGACCTGCCCCCCTTGTTCGCCGATCCCAAGCGGATCACGGTGGTGCTTCGCAACTTGATCGAGAACGCGGTTAAGTACGGAGGCGACCAGACGCCGGTGATCATAGAGGCTAGTTGGGATGAGCATCAGGTGGTCGTACGGGTGCGGGACGAAGGGCCGGGCATCTCAGTGCAAGAAGGGGAGCGTATTTTTCAAAGTTTCTATCGCGTTGAAGGGGGGCTGACACAACGTACTTCCGGTGCCGGACTGGGGTTGGCCATTTCGAAGGGCTTTATCGAGGCGCATAAGGGCAAGATTTGGACCGAATCCCAGGAACGTGGGCTGTGTGTCGCTTTCACACTGCCGCTGGTGCTGGAAGATGCAGGAGTGACCGCTCATGAATAAGACCACAGTGCTGGTAGTAGACGATGAAAAATCATTATTGGACTTCGTGCGCCGCAACCTGGAAGTTCGCGGCTACCAGGTCTTCACAGCCGCCAACGGCCTGGAAGCGCTGGCCGTCTTTCAAAGCGAGAACATTGATCTGGTCATCCTGGATCTGATGATGCCCCATATGGACGGCCTGGAGACTATCCGTCGCATACGCCAGAGTTCTTTGGTTCCGGTGGTCATCCTTTCAGCCTTGGGGCAAGAAGAAGACAAAATCCAGGCGCTGAACCTCGGCGCCGACGATTATTTGGCCAAGCCGTTTGGGATCGGCGAACTGCTGGCCCGTCTGCAGGCGGTCCTCCGCCGCTCGCAATGGATCAGCCAGTCGGCTGATACCGAAAACCGCTTGGTCCACGGCGACCTGACTCTGGACCAAGAACGGCACACCGTCACCCTGGCTGGGGAGCTGGTCGAATTGACCCCCACCGAGTTCATGCTGCTGGCATACCTCATGAAAAACGCCGGCAAGGCACTCCCTCACCGCGTCATCCTCCGGAATGTCTGGGGGCCGGAATACGGCGACGAGATAGAGTACCTGCGGGTCTATATCGGCCGCCTGCGCCAGAGAATCGAAGCGAACCCTGGCGCTCCTCAGCTGCTGCTCACTGTGCGAGGTATCGGCTACTCGTTCGCCGGCTGATTGCAGTCACCTCTTTCATCAATCAAGCGCCTTGCCATTCCCCTGCGATCCATCCACCAGGCGGGCGCCGTCCGTACCTCTGCCGCCCGTAATCCAACCGCCAATTTTTATTCAATTTTTATATTGAGCCGGCTATCTTTATTCTTTGTTTGCGCTCCATCCCTATACTTCCTAGCAAGGTCACTGTGCCGAATGCTTTGTGTATATCAAAAGGAGAGTAGCAGATGAACCGCAAATTACTTGTCATCTTGATGTTGTTGATGGTTTCACTATTTGTTGCTTGTGGCGGCGACGATGCCGCTGCCCCGGCTGCCGTGGATGAGCCGGCGCCGGCAGAAGAGAGCGCTGCCCCAGCGGAAGAGGCTGCCCCCGAAGAGGCCGCCCCTGCCCCTGAGACCCAGACGATTGTCGTCGGTTACACCGCCTCGCAGACAGGCAGCCAAAATGTCTCATCCACTCGCCAGGTCAACGGCCTGATGCTGTGGATGAATCAGGTCAACGCGGCTGGCGGCCTGGAATTGAGCGACGGCACCAAGATCATGTTCGATCACGTTTCCTACGACGATGAGAGCAATACCGATCGGGTGCAGGAGCTTTACACACGCATGGCTACCGAGGATGATGCCACCTTCCTCATCAGCCCTTATTCCAGCGGTCTGACCGCCGCCGCCGCTGTCATCGCCGAGCAGTACGGCAAAGTTATGGTCACCACTGGCGCCGCTTCCGACAGCACCTATCAGCAGGGGCTGACCACTGTGTTTCAGGCTTACACCCCGGCCAGCCGCTATCTGACTGGCGCCGTCGACTTGCTGGCACAGCTCGACCCCACCGTGAAGAAGCTCGCCTTCGTTTACGAAAACAGCAAATTCTCCACCGATGTAGTCAATGCCGCCAAAGCATATGCTGAGTCCCTGGGTTATGAGGTGGTTTTGCACGAAGGGTATGATCCTGAGACCACTGACTTCGGTCCTTTCATCAACAAGCTGCAGGACGCGGCCCCCGATGCTATCCTTGGCGGCGGCCACTTCCAGGACGGCAGCACCTTCGCCCGCCAGATCAACGAGAAGAATCTTGAAGTCAATTTCCTCACCTTGTTGGTCGCCCCGCCGGAACCAGATTTCGCCGACTTGGGCGATGCCGCCCTGGGCGTGATTGGCCCCAGCCAGTGGGAGCCCCAGGCCGCTTTCACCAAAGCATCAGCTGATGAAGCCGGAATGGAGTTTTACGGCATCGAGAGCGACCAGTTTGTCATCGATTACGAAGCCGCATATGACGGTGAAGAGCCCTCCTATCACTCCGCAGGCGGCTATGCCGCCGGCTTGCTGCTGGAGAAAGCGATTGTCGACGCCGATTCGACTGATCCAGTCAAGGTCGCCGCTGCTCTAGACGCCATGGACCTGTTGACCTTCTTTGGTCATATCAAATTCGATACCACCGCCGAGTCCCACGGCCTGCAGATTGGCCACTCCATGGTCTACATCCAGTGGCAGGAAGATGGCGGGAATTTGGGCAAGCAGGTTGTTTGGCCGGCTGAAGGGGCCACCGCTGACGCTTTGTACCCAATGCCCTAGCTGTGAATAGCTGAAAACAAGAGCGTGACGTGCTGGCACACACGTCACGCTCCTGCTGGCCGGCGGATCAACAACCAGGGGGGCGGCTGCCAGGCCCACGGCAGCTGTCATCGCCGCTGCATTGATACACTTGCCTGCCATGAAGGAGAGTTCGATGGATTTCATACTCGCTTCCGTCATCGACGGCTTGCTTCTGGGGTTTGTTTACGGCGTTGCTGCCATGGGGCTGACCCTCATCTGGGGGGTGATGAACGTCATTAATCTTTCACACGGCCCAATTATCGCGCTAGGGATGTTTGGCGTCTACCTCATCTTTGGCGCCTTCAGTCTGAATCCTTATGTTGCCATCTTGATAGTGGCTGTTTTGGGATTGGTGTTGGGTGTTGCCATCTACTATGTGGCGGTGCAGCGGGTGATCAACGCGCCTCACCTGTCCACATTGTTGGCCACTTTCTCTGTTAACATGATCATTATCGGTCTGGGCACGGCTATCTTCAGCGCCTCACCGCGCAATGTGGAGTTCTCTCTTGGCAGCCTGACGTTGGGACCGATCACCCTCCTGGGAACCCGCGTCGTCGCCGCCTTCGCCGCCATGCTGGTTGCCGGAGCCCTCTATCTCTTTCTGTACCGGACCCGCTACGGCCGTTATATTCGCGCCGTCGCCAACAATCGTGATGCCGCTGAGCTGATGGGCGTTCCCTCCAACCGCATCCTGGCCCTCAGCTTTGGCCTTGGCACCATGTTGGCGGCTATCGCTGGCGGCCTCATCGCTACATTCTTCCCCTTTACCATCCTGGCTGGCGGGGCCTACGAGCTGAAGAGCTTCGTTATTGGTGTGCTGGGCGGCCTTGGTAATCCTATCGGCGCTCTGTTCGGAGGGTTGATCTTGGGCGTGTTGGAAGGGATCATCCCCACCTTCATGCCCACCACTTGGGTGCCGGTGGTGGAATTCCTGCTGTTCGTGCTCATTCTACTGGTACGGCCGCAAGGTCTGTTTGGAGCAAAATCATGAGCGAAAACAAAGTGGCAGCTCCTGCCAAAAAACTCAGATTCATGCCGCAGCTTGCCGGCCGTCCTTATCTGGGCCTCTCACTGACTCTGGCGGTGATCGTGATCATGATTCTCTGGCCGTTGGTCACCGGCAAAGATATCACCCGTGAGACGGTCTTTACCATTCTCCTCTCAGTGACCTTAGCTTCCAGCCTGAATATCTTGTTGGGATATACCGGGTATGTCAGCTTCGGCCATGTGGTCTTCTTTGGATTGGGAGGTTACGTAGGTTTCTACCTGCTGGCGATTCAAGGATGGTCGCTGTGGATGGCCATGTTGGCCGGCGGCCTCTCCTCAGCCCTGTTGGCCTACCTGCTGGGCCGGGCCATTCTTCGCTTGCGCGGTGCCTACTTCGCCCTGGCCACCATTGGCATCAATGAAGCGATGAGGGCCTTCATCAACAATTTCAAACCATTCGGCGGGCCGATTGGTATGACCCTCAATTTCCAGGTATATCGTGATTACGGCGGCGCCTCCCAGGCATTGTGGATGGTCTTCTATACCATGGGGGCGCTTACCCTGCTGGCAGTTACGGTCAGTTTCTTTGTGCGCACCTCTAAATTCGGCCTCGGTCTGCTGGCTATCCGTGAAGATGAAGACGCGGCCGAGGTTATGGGGGTGGTGGCCCCCAAGGCGAAGACCTGGGCCTATGTCCTCTCAGCCATCTTTCCCGGCATCATCGGGGTGCTGTTCTTCTTCAAGAACGGCAGCATTGAGCCTGCCCCCGCCTTTCGCCTTCATTTCTCCATCGAGACCATTGTCATGGTAATGTTAGGCGGTCAGGGGACGGTGCTGGGGCCAGTCGTGGGCAGCGGCCTTTATCAAGGCATACGCGGCTATCTGCTTACCAGCGCCATCTTCAAGAACATCCAGCTGGCCGTCGCCGGCGGGCTGCTGCTGCTGATTGTCCTGTTTGTCCCCGACGGTGTAATTGGTTGGCTGCGCCACCGCTTCCCGTTCCTCAGGAGAGTGCTGCAATGATTCTACAAGTCGAAGGTGTTGGTAAACAATTCGGTGGTTTGCAGGCCCTCTTGGATGTCACCTTTGATCTGCCTGCCGGGCAGATCCTGGGCTTGATCGGCCCCAACGGCGCCGGCAAGACCACCTTATTCAACTGTATCAACGGCGTCTATGCGCCGTCGGCCGGAAGGGTCATTTTCCGCGGCGAAGATGTCACCGCCAGCAAAACGTATGATATGGCCCACCGCGGATTGGCCCGCACACATCAGATTGTGCGGCCGCTTAACGAACTTACCGTCAGGGAAAATGTGACCGTTGGCGCCTGCTTCGGCCGCGAAGGGCATACCCTTGGGAAAGCTTCCCAGATCGCCGATGAGGTATTGGCGTTCGTGGAACTGTCCGACCGGCACGACCAATTGGCTGGCAGCCTTAATGTGGGTCAAAAGAAACGTCTGGAGATGGCCCGGGCATTGGCGGCGCAGCCCTATCTGCTGCTGCTGGACGAAGTGCTGGCCGGCCTCAACCCATCGGAAATCAGCCGTATGGTTGATATCGTCAAGCGGATCCGGGATGAACGATCGGTGACCATCATCATGATCGAGCATGTGATGCACGCGGTGATGAACGTGTCTGATCGCATCATTGTCCTGGATTACGGCGAGCAGATCGCCGAAGGCAGCCCGGAAGAGGTGGCTAATAATCCCAAAGTCATCGAGGCATACCTGGGCGATCCCGAACTCGCCGAACAACTGCTCAACGAGTAGGCACTGTCCGGCGCCGCCTGCGGGTGGGCCGGCAGCAACTGAAAGAGGAATTAATATGGCTGTTCTTGAGATTCGTAATGTCACTTCCGGCTATGGTGAAGTACAGATCCTGTGGGGCGTTGACATCTCCTTGGAGGAAGGGAAACTGACCTCGCTGGTAGGGGCCAACGGCGCCGGCAAAACAACCACCATGCGTACGGTGATGGGGCTGCTCAAGCCATGGGGCGGCTCGATCTGGTTCAATGGGCAGGATGTGAGCAAGCTGCCCGCCAACGCTATGGCGGAAATGGGCGTGGTCCTGGTGCCGGAAGGGCGCCAGCTGTTCACCGACATGTCAGTGGAAGAAAACCTGATCATGGGCGCGTCCCCAAAGCGAGCCAGGGACCTTGTCGACACAAATTTGGAGCGGGTCTATACCATGTTCCCCCGGTTGAAAGAGCGTCGGGTACAGAAATCCGGCACCCTCAGCGGCGGCGAGCAGCAGATGCTGGCCGTGGCCCGGGGCATCATGGCAAACCCCATTGTGCTGATGATCGACGAGCTTTCCCTCGGCCTGGCGCCGGTGCTGGTACTGGATCTGTTTGAGACCCTCAGGGAGTTGAAGCAGACCGGCTTGACCATGATGCTGGTGGAGCAAAACGTGCAGATGGCTCTGGCGGTCAGCGACAATGCCTATGTGCTGGCTCAAGGAAAGGTTGAACTGCAGGGCCCCAGCCGGGAACTGGCCCGAAACGAGCATGTGCGCTCGGCCTATCTCGGCTTGTAATTTTTGGTGGATCGCATCTAGACGGAATCGGCCGCTGGTTTCCCCGCTGGCGGCACCAGTTTCTGTCTGTACTGTTGATGCGCAGGGAAGAGGGGAAAAGAGGACTAGCCTGCAGACGATTCGGATGAGTCGAGCTGTTCGATCTTGAATCTGACAGCCCCGCACCTCAGCCAGCGTTGTCTGCAGGCTTGTGTTTTTAGGATCGCTTCAAAGCCGTCGAGCTGCGTTAGTTCTGAGACGCGCGCCACAGGGCTGAATCTGGCGTGAAGAGGGGGCTGCCGAACTCCTTCACCCCGAATTGCCCGATCAGCTCCTGGGTGGGCACCGAGATCAGCCAATCAATGAATTGGTTCGCCAGGTCAACCTTGATGTGGGCGCCTTTGTCAGGATTGATGGCGATTACCCCATAAGGATTGAAGAGCACCGGGTCGCCTTCGACCACGATCTGTAGATCGGTGCCTTCCAATGTCCGGGCCAGATAGGTGGCCCGATCGCTCAAGGTGTACGCTTCCTGTTCGTCGGCGATGGTCAGCACCGCGCCCATCCCTTGGCCGGCCGAACTGTACCAGCTGTCGACCGGATCTACGCCGGCAGCTGCCCAAATCGATTTTTCTTTGATATGGGTGCCGGAATCGTCACCCCGAGAGATGAACCCCGCCTCCGCTGCCGCGATCGCGGCGAACGCCTCGGCAGCATCATCCATCCCGCGTATTCCAGCGGGATCGTCGGCCGGGCCCAGGATCACGAAATCGTTGTACATCACATCATCGCGGCGGGAGCCGTGGCCGGCTTCCATGAACGCGTCCTCACGGTCGCGGGCATGGACCAGGAGCACATCGGCATTGCCGTCCTCGCCCAGCTGCAGCGCCTGTCCGGTGCCCACTGCCACCACCTCAACGGTGATGCCGGTTGCTTTCTCGAACTCAGGTAAGATGAACGCCAGCAAGCCCGAATTCTCCGTACTGGTGGTCGTTGCCAAAATGATGCTTTGACCCTCGCTCGACTCTGTTGTCGTCTCTGTCGTTGAAGCCGCCGCCGGCTCCGTCGGCGGCACCGATTCTTCAGCGTTGCAAGCCGCTAGGGCAAGTACAAATAGGAGTAAGAACAACCG
>JAHEEY010000180.1 GCA_024640485.1 Chloroflexota bacterium
AGCTTGCTTATCTCAATGACCGTCCTGCTTCCAGCTACGTGGGCGCCCCTGACTCATATGATTGGGACGCCTGGGTGCAGACCCATGTCGCCGGCAGCGAGCTGGCCAGGCCGGTGAACGTCGCCGCTCTGGCGGGGACGATGCCGGTGTTCAGGTCGCCTCCATTGGACTTGGCTGCGGCCCGGTCGCAGTACACCAACCTGGGCACCGCCTTCTCCGTGCCGGTCACCCCCACCATGAAGGGTCCTCAGGTGGATGATCCCATCTGGACCGATATCACCGACGGGCGGGAGCTGGAAATGGACTCCTCCGCCGGGCTGTTCGGTTACACCGATCTGAACAACATGTGGACCTACAGCACTACCAAAGCCGCCCTGGAACCCAACCGGCCGCTCATGAGCCCCGACACGGCCAAAGATATCGCCGATGCTTTCTTGACCAGCAACGGGCTGATGCCCGGGGACGCGCAGTACTATGAGACGGTCTCCGACACCATCTCCGGCGGCGATATCGTCAGCGGCACCAACGCCTCCATGACCGAGGATCTGCTGGCCAACGAAGTCCCCTCACTCTACCAGGTCATCTACTCCCGGGTGCTCTCCTACACCCCGCCTGCCGTAGGCAACGCCCCCCAGGCGACGGTTGAGTTCTCGGTAGTCGGCCCCGGCGCCAAGATGAAGGTATACGTCGATCCCGCCAGCGGGCCCATTGCCCAGAACGGGCCGCTGACCGCGGATTCGCCCATTATCGGCGCCATCGGCGGTTGGCGAGCGGCGTCTGAACTGCCCGGCAACAGCCCGGAAGCGGTCAAGACGGTCGATATAATCACCCCGGCTCAGGTCTACACCCTGCATGATGAACTGGCCAGCCTGGTAGGCATGAACCAGCCCCCCATAGAGGCTGATGCTGCCGAAGTCTTGAGCCACACCGTGGCTTATTGGGAGCACGGGGCCGGTTCCAATCAAGCGGAACTGATCCCGGTCTACGCCTTGTCGGTGATGTACTCCCTTGATAGCACGCCGGTGGTGACTGACGACCAGTACATCCCTGCCAGCCCGCTCTACATGCGGCCGTTCGCCCACATCGACTCCTATCCCACCAGCAAGGTCAAGATTGGGCAGACCCATACCTTTACTGCCACCGAAGCCGCGACCATGCTGAGCGCGCTCGGCTATGACGCCACCCTGAACTTCGTCCTGGGCAGCGGTCTGCCTGAGGACTATCTATACAACTGGTATCTGGGCTCCATCGATCCCGCCAACCTCATCGGTACCGGACGTTCCTTCGACTACAAAGTCAAGAGCGAGATGGATAATCGCTCCGGAACGCCGACGCAGACCATCATCCTGGTGGTCACCGACATCACCAACCCGGATCAGCCGAGTACCTCGACCAGTGTCGATATTAACCTGTTCAACTACAACTACCTGCCGTTGGTTGTAAGGTAATCGCTTTATTGCCGGCCGGCAGCACCAGCTGATCGGCGGCATTCATTCATCCGGCCGTTTCCCACGCCGGCCATCGGGCCGGCTGGGAAACGGCCCGTTCTTCTCTCAACCCGCGGCGGATGAGCGGCGGCTGCCGGCTGGGAGCCCTTGACAAAATTCCAGAACTGATCCATCTTTCAACACATGAATAGAGAACTGCTTACCCCACGGCTGCTGCTTCGTCCTTACCGCCAGGCGGATCGAGCCCGTTTTGTGCTGATCCTGAGCGATCCGGTGGTCAACAAGTTCATGGGAGGCGCCAGCGATGTCCCCTTCGACAACGACCGGCTGTTCGACCGCGGTCTGGAGATCGTCGCCCAGGGGGGAGAAAAGCACCACGAGATATGGGCGGTGGTCGGCCGGCAGGAGCCCGATCTGCTCATCGGCCACTGCGAGCTGAAGCAGACTGAGACCACCGTTGACGGCCAGTTGGAGATCGTCTATCTGTTGGCCCCAGAGTATTGGCGCAAAGGGTACGGCCGGGAGCTGGTTTCCATAATGGTCGACTACGCCTTCACCCATGCCGGCTGCCGGGAGCTCATTGCCACCGTCGACCCCGGCAACGAATCGTCCATCCACCTGCTCTCCACCTGCGGCTTCCAATTCGCCGACCGCTTCCGCGACGAAGACGGCGACATGACCGACCTCTATCTGCTGCCGGCAGCAGAAGCGGCCTCAAAATCCGCTTAGCCCCGCCGGACGTCTGGCAGCGGCAGCGGCCTGGGGCAGTCGCGCGGGACTCCCTAGAAACGTCCTACGTGGCGGCAAGCCCCGGGTAGGCTGTCGCCCAGCTGCTGTTGTTCAAACCGCGGGCTGAATTGACAACCACCCCGCTGCCGCACTTGTGGACCACGTTCTTGAACGCCTGGGCCACGGTTGTGTCGAACTGCGTTCCCGCGCACCGGTCGATTTCGCTAAGTATCTCGGTGGCTGACATCGCTTTCTTATACGGCCGGTCCGAAGCCATCGCTTCGACAGCGTCGGCCAGTGCCAGGATGCGCGCCTCAAGCGGGATATCCTCGCCGCTGAGCCCGTCGGGATACCCTCTCCCATCGATGAATTCATGATGGTGCTTGACGAACGGGATGATGGTCCGCAGCGACCGGCAGCCGTAAATCAGTTCCGCTCCAATATCCACATGGGTCTTCACGTGCTCGTACTCATCTCGGTCTAGGCTTGCCGGCTTGAACAGTATCGACTCAGGCACCCCTAACTTGCCAATATCGTGGAGCAGCCCTGCTTTTCGGATCAATTCTATCTGGTCCTCGGAGAGGCCCAGCTCCACCGCGATCAGCGATGCATACCGGGCCACATTCTTGGAATGTTCCAGGACATGTGGATCGCGGATGTCGACGGTTCTAGCCAGCGTCAGCAGCAGCTCCTCATTGAGCAAGGTGATTTCGTCCGCCTGCCGTACCAGCTCTGTATTGGTAGATCTCAGCTGATTGGCCATTGTCTTGGTGTGGTCAAGATACTGCATCTGGCTGAATCGAAGCATGAAGATCGGCACCAGAATGACTGCCACACCAAGCCAGCCGGCGCTGATAAAGCCAATAATCAGGGCGAAGCTGCCTATTCCCAGCGCCAGGTAGTAGGGCGCCAGCCAGCGGAATCTCTCGATCCAGATCGCTCGCTGCGCCTGCCCGGTGGAAATGCTCACCGCGCCGGCGACCAGCCAGGTAGTACTCATGTAGACCAGCATGACCGAGATAGCGCATACCAGCAGCTGTGTGGCCTGGCTCAGTGCGACAGTCGGTCGGCTGTACCAGCTTTCCAGAATAACCGCCAGCATATTGCCGATAATGAAGTTGGATGCATTAAAGAGGCTGCGGAACCAAAGTCTGTGCTTGGCGTGGACGGCGGCTGCGGCAGCGACCCCTAAAATAACCGCCCCCACCGGGCCGAAAAGGAGCGATCCGGCGACAAGGACGGCCGCGGAAGTGGAGACAGAGGTATCCCGGACGAAGATCTCCAGCGACAAATATTCGGTCAGAAACGCGGCGATAGTGAACACCAGTAGACCTATCCAGTCAATTTGGGTGAAACCCCGCCAGCTAATCGCCGAAATGACAATCGCCGCAAAGGTGACGGCGGCGATGTACCGGTTGATGCGGTCGTCCCAGGAACTGGCCCCAACTTTCTCCGTCCCGGTCTCAGGCTGTTTGGCCTGCGGCTGCGCTTCCTCCGGCTTGGGCGCCATTGGCGGCGCCGCCGCCGGGCTCTCATGGTTCAGGTCTTTAAGCTTGGGAGCTATGGTCGTCTCGCCCACCGCGGCTTGGCCGTCATGCCCCTTCACTTCCGGCATGTCGCGCATGTTATCCTGGTTGTACGCCACCGTCCGGTTGCGGCCCTGGGCCTTTGCCTGGTAGAGCGCCAGGTCGGCACAATGAACCAGCGCTTCCGTGCTCTGGTCAGAGTCCGCCAGCTGGGCCACACCGAAGCTCATCGTCGCTTTGATCGGCTCATTGTTGCTGCTGACCGTAAACGAAAGCTCTCCGATGGCCTGCCGCATCTCGTCCGCCAGCCGGTACCCTTCCTCCAGTGTCGTCTCCGGCATGAGAACGGCAAACTCCTCGCCGCCAAAGCGTGCCACTACATCAAACCCCCTGGCCATCTCCTTCATCGTCTTGGCGATGCCTTCCAGCACGAGGTCACCGGCCAAATGTCCGTAGTTGTTGTTGATATTGCGCAGCAGGTCCAGGTCAGACATCACCACCACCAGGTGGCGGTCAAAGCGGACCGACCGCTCAAATTCCTCATCCAGCATTTTGGTGAAATAGCGGGCGTTGAAAAGGCCCGTTTTCGGATCAGTCTCAGTCTGCCGTTTCAGCGCAGGTACCTGCAGGGTGCTGAAGATGAGATATAAAGGAATGGCGCCCATAACGCTGGCAAATGGGGTGATCCCCCACAAAACCGCGCTGACACTCCCCATGATCAGCATGCAGTAATCCATCATCAGGGGCATCAAGCCGAAGACACCCGATTCACGCAGGTTCTGGCCCCGGGCAAGCTTCAACACCAGCCCCACCAGCAGATGGTTGACCAGGGTGAAAATCGCGAAGGCCAGCAGCAAGGCGGCAACCCCAACACTGCTGCTTACGGCGCCCGATGGATTGATCAGTTCAAACACTACCCCTGCCGCCAGCATCGACAAAGCCAGCACCGCGGTGTTGAACGCCTGAATGAACCACGGGTAGAAATCACCCCAGGCATATTCAATCAGGTGGGCGATCAAGATGATCACCACTGTCGAAGGCATGCCCACCAGGATGAACGAAAGGCCGTAAACAATGAAGCTGGCCTGATGGCTTGATCGCTGGGTGGACCCCACTCTCTTAGCGATGTGCGAGGCGGCAGCCAGCAGGCCGAGACTGAACTCTGCCCATCCGGTGTGGCCCGCGCTGACCGACAGCGACCACCATCCCACAGGTAGAGAGATCAACAGCAGTGCGATTAGGGTGGCCATCCGCAGCCTTGGGCCTGGCGAATCCTTCTTTATGAACAGGGTCAAAATCGCCTGCGCGCTGAGGAAAAGATACAACCAGGTAAGCTGGTGGGCATGGCTGACCAGCTGGGTGGCAATAACCAGGCCGCCGGCGAAAATCGAGCCCAGGATATATACTTTGGCTGAGAGCGATAGATCTTTCATGAACAATCCTCGAATGAAGTCAAGCAGTGCACATCTTTGGTTCTCGGCATGGGGCCGTGCTGCCCATAAGCATCTACCTGTCCCCGGCCGATTCTTCCGGAAACGTACGCTTTCGCCTGAATGATAGCGGACCAAGAAGCGCCGGTCAATGACTCTGCGGTCCTTTGAAACATCGCTGACTGGGCCCTCATCTCAGTGCGGCCAGACGCCCACGTCCCGAGGCGCCGGGCGTGGGCCGGCCCCATTCACGGCGCCTGCCCAATACGGCTGCAAATTAGATTTTCAGCAGGGACCTGAATGAGGCAGGATCGCTGCCCAAAAGCGGCCTTCTTCCTTTGACATCCCGCTTCCAATTCTGCTATCATGGAAAACGGAGTCGCCATCATCCGGGTCCGTCCCCACACGAGCCATCACGATCGACAACCCATATCTTCACCGCCCATCGGACTCTAGACCGAATAGCCGTCGTTCCACCCCTTGCTCCCAAGCAATGAACCTTCCCGCCACTCCTTTTCCATTCTTTGGAGGCAGTAATGAAAGCCAGGAGATTCATGGTTACCGCCGCCGTACTGCTGTTTACGGCGGCTGTCTCGCTGCAGCTGCTCGCCGCTCTGTGGGCCACCGCTCAGTCAGTGCCCTACGCGGCTGCCTACGCGCCCGTCGATGAAAGGTCCCTCATGCCTGACCGAGATCTGGAGGCTCAGGCGTTGATCTCTCTCACCTTTGCCGGCGGGGAGTCGCCCTGGTACGCCCAGGACGGCATCTTCCTGGAGCCCGAGGTCGCTGAGCCTGGACAGCCCATGCGGCTGTGCGCCGAGATTCTCAACCAGGATACCCTCAATCCCCACGGCGCTGATCTGATCTTCAAGGTGGGCCTATTCGGCATTGGCGTCCCCCTGGAACCGATCGGGCGTCGTTCGGGGGAACTGCCCCCAGGGGGCGCCGCCCTGCACTGCGTCGAATGGGTGCCGCCCCAATTCGGGAAATACTCCCTGGAGCTGGAGCTGGCTCAGGCCGGCGTTGAGCCGGCCCTGGTTCGGCAGCACAACATCGATCTCTTCGAGCCGCTGCAGCCCGGGGTTCCCCATCAACTCGTTTTCCCGGTAGGCCCGTTGTCCAGCGCCGGACCGGTGACCTTTACCACCGATGTCCGCCCGGGTTGGACCGTTTCAGTCAGCCCGGCCCGGTTCACGGCCCAGCCCGGCGTTCGGCAGCTGGTCACCCTGACCACCACCGCCCCTGACGACGTTCCCCTGGGAGACCGGCAGCCGATCGTCGATGTCGAAGGGTTCCAGAACGGCGTTTCCATCGGCGGATTCCGCAAGCTGGATACACCGCCGGTGCTGCTGCACCGGGCGCCGGACCCATTCTTCGCCGAATCGGAGATCCATGTCTGGCCCTATCCCCCCAGAGCGGGCGAGCCCACGGAGCTGTGCGGCCAACTGCTGAACATCAGCGACCAGCCGCAGACGGTGCTGGTCGATTTCAGCGTGGCTGAATTCGGCATCGGCCTGCCGTTCGATTCCCTGGGGCGTCCGGTGGAAATGGCCCTCCCGCCCCACAGCGCCCAGGCCGCCTGCACCGTCTGGGTGCCGCCCGTTTCCGGCCAATTCGGCGTCCAGCTGCTGATGGAGATCGTGGGCAGCACCGTCTACCATCCCCAGTTCAGCCAGCGCAACCTGGACGTCGGCCAGCCGGCAGCCGCGGGTGCGCCCATTGTCTCCCATTTCAGAGTAGGTAATTTCCAGCACCCCTTCACCAATCCAGAGCCGGCGGCTGCCGACATCTGGTTGGAGACCGACCTGATGCTGCCCGGCTGGCGGGTCAGCCTGGAACCGGAGGTGCTGCCGGCAGTGGCGGTGGGTGAGAGCCGCATGGTGACCCTGACCGTGCAGCCCCCGGAGCTGGGGGCGGTGCCCCCTGGCGGCGCCCCGGTGGCCGATATCCGGGCATTGGTGGACGGCGGCCCTGGGCCGCGGGTCATCGGCGGCTTCCGCAAGATGGTCGGCCCGCCCATCGTCCTTCACCGCTATCAAGACCCGCCCTATGCCGAGCGGGAGATCACCCTGCAGCCGTATCCGGCCAGAGCCGGGGAGCCGCAGGAGATGTGCGTCCAGCTGTACAACCCCACGGCACTGCCCCAGCCGGCGATGCTCCGTTTCTCCTGGGCCAACTTCGGCATTGGGCTGCCCTTCCGGCCCATCGGCGAGCCGGTAGAACAGCTGATTCCGCCGCGCTCAATCCACAACAGCTGCCAGCGCTGGGTGCCGCCGGCTGCCGGCCTGCTCACCGTTCAGGTGGAGCTGTTCATGGAGCGGTACCCGCCCCAGAAGAGCCAGCGCAGCATCGATATCGACGAGCCCCTGGAAGCCAACACCCCCCATCAGCGGGTGTTCAGAGTCGCCAATCCGTTCCAGGAGCCGGTGACCGTCACCCTGGGGCTGGTGCCCCATCTGCCCGGCTGGGGGTTCGAGCTGTCCCCCGACGTCCTGCCGGCACTCCTACCTGGCCCCCAAAACGGCCGCCCGGTCACCTTGACCGTGATCCCGCCCGCCGAGCTGCCCCCTGACCGGGCCCCCGTCGTCGACGTTGAAGCGTTCGTTGACGGCGAGCTCATCGGCGGTTTCCGCAAGATCTTCCGCCCGCCGGTGCCCGTCCATCCCTTCCCCGATCCCGTCTACGCCGAGCGGGAAATCTCTATCGAGCCGTACCCGCCGGCTGCCGGCGAGCCGACCGAACTGTGCGTGGAGCTGAGAAATCCCACCGACACCCCCAGGGATGTGGCCGTCCAATTCTCATGGGCGAATTTCGGCATCGGGCTCCCCTTCACCCCGATCAACGGCCTCAGGATGGTCCATCTGCCGCCCCAAAGCGTGGTGCGCGAATGCATCCATTGGGTTCCCCCCATCGGCGGGCAGCTCTGCCTGCAGGTGGAGCTGTTCATCGAAGGGCAGGCGCCACAGTTGAGCCAGCGCAACCTGGATGTCGACGAGCCGCTGGCCCCCAACGCCTCCCACGCCCGGGCCTTCCGGGTGGGCAACCCCACCGACGGCCCGGTGACCATCACCCTGGGACTGGTGCCCCATCTGCCCGATTGGGGGCTGGAAATCTATCCCGACGTCCTGGTCGACGTCCAGCCGGGCCCAGAAAATGCCCGGGTGGTGACCTTGACCGTCACGCCGCCCAATGATCTGCCCCAGGATGGGCAGCCCATCGTCGACGTGGAGGCGTATATCGACGGCAGGCTGCTGGGCGGCATCCGCAAGCTGTTCCGGCCCGGGGTACCCATCCATCGCCCCCGCGACCCGGTCTACGCCGAATCGGAGATATTCGTTCACCCATACCCGCCTAGAGCCAGAGAACCGATGGAGATAGGGGTGGAGGTAAGGAACCCCACTCTGGTGCCGCAGACGGTGACCATCACCTTCAGCGCCGCCGATTTCGGCATCGGGCTGCCGTTCACCCCCATCCACCAGCCGCTGGTTCTGACCCTGCCGCCCGGGGGGCTGGCCCATCCGGCCATCGTCTGGGTGCCGCCCCACGAAGGGCTCTACTGCTTCCAGGTCGAGATCGAGATGGCTGGACATCGGCAGATCTACTTCAGCCAGCGCAACATGGATGTGGGCGAACCGC
>JAHEEY010000181.1 GCA_024640485.1 Chloroflexota bacterium
GATCTCCCTTTTCCCAATGAACTAGCTGCTTGCCGGCAGCTGCTCACATCCTGGCAGTGTGAAACCGAATATGCTTCCCTTTCCCTCAAGACTCTCGATCGAAACCTTTCCCCCAAGCTTATCGGTGATCCGCCACACAATAGAAAGACCCAACCCATGCCCGTACTCCTGCCCGTTGTTCTGCAGCCGGGTAAACGGACTGAACAATCTTTCCTGATCCGCCAGGGAAAGGCCGGGCCCATTATCGCGAACCCAGAAACGAACCATTCCGTCAGCAAGTTCACTGCCGCCAATCTCGATGTGCGGTGGGCGGCCGCCATATTTAACAGCGTTGCTGAGGTAGTTCTCCCAAATCTCTTCCACCCATGGGGCATGCCCCATCGCTCTAGGCCAGAAGGTGGGGACACGCACTTCAGCTTGATACTCGCGCATCAAGTGAGACACCCGGGACATCGCCGCCTCCACAATGTGCTCCATCTGCAGCGGCTGAACCTGCACATCAGTCTTGCGTACACTGGCCAGAAGCAGCAGCTCACGTACAATTTCGCTCATCTTTTCAGCATTGTCGGCAATAGAACTCAAGGCACGCTGTTTTACTTTTGTCTGCAACCCGCCTTCCTCCCGCCGCAGGATATTTGAGAATCCCATTATCTGCGCCAGGGGGTTCTGTAAATCGTGAGCCACGGTGTGGGCAAAAGCGTCCAGCTCATCATTTCGAGCGTGCAGATCTTCCGCCTGCCGCTGCAGTGCAGTCACCAATCTGGCATTATCAAAAGCGATAGAGGCTGATGACGCCAATGTCTCGGCAACCGCCAAATCATCTCCCCCGAAATCACCGGTGCCTTTATTAACCAATTCCAGGACGCCAATGATCGTATCTCGGGCCTTCAACGGGACTACTAGAACCGAGGAAAACCCGCCTTCGGCGTCTCCATCGACTGAGAATCGCAGGTCCTCATTTGATTTGATGCCGGACACACTCTCACCCGTCTCGGCCACCCACCCGACAATACCTTGCCCTATATTTAGCCGTTGGGAAATCGCTGCGGCAGCGGTATCTTGATGGACCGAAGCGTGACAAAGCAGATATTCCGGATCGCTTTCATCCCACAACCAGACGGAACTACCCTCTGCCCCGGTGAGTTCCATCGCCACCTGAAGCAGCTGGTCCAAGATCTGCCCGGCTTCCATGGTCATTGAGAACAGTTGTCCGGCTCGATTCAGCAGCAGCAGCGCGTGATTCCACCGTTCCAAAGCGTCCAAATTCTGCCGAATCTCTTCCGTGGTAGTTATCAGTGCCGGAATGCTTTTTACTTCACGCAGCTGACGTCTGATCAATACATATTGGGTTACATCGATCAAGGAGAGCAGGTACTGCTGTTCATGCTGCTGTGACGGTACGATCTGTAGATCGTAGTACCGATCGCGTTTATCGACGGAACGGCGATGCAGTTCTGCATAGCTATAGCATCCGTCAGGGTGGTTTTCAACCTGCATGATGGCATCTTCATGCCCTCTTAGTTCAGGGAAAACCTCAACCAGGGGAGTTCCCAACAGAGAGTCGAGGGGGACCCCAGTCCCGTTTCGAATCTGGGCATAATCATTCACAAACAACAGATCGGCGTCCAACCAGCCATGAAACACCTTCTTAGGTGCCTGATCCATTATTCCTGATAGATGTCCTAGCTCATCGAGCATGTAGCTGACCTGCAATTCTTCGGCAACATTTTACTGGATCTTCCCTGGCTGGCATACCAGGTTCGATCGGTTTCACCACTTGGTAAAACCCACTCCCACCTTGATTATACTCAAAGTGGCCTCAATTGTGGGAATGAGATGAGACCTCATTCATTTTGATACGTCGAGCCTGCCAGTGTCCTTCCCGCGCATTCTATTTGCATCTACTAAACACAGGTCCGTGAGGCGGTTCAATCTGGTCGGATTCCGCTGGTCCACCCTGAGCAACTTAGGCGATCAAGCAGGATGCGAACTTATATTAAGTTATGTACGAGCCCAGGAGAATCCATAGTCCCAGCGCGACCCCTCCGCCTACCAAGGAGGCGAAGAAGTTGACCAGGTCGTTGTTCAACCAGGGCCAGCCGCGGAGCGGTCGCGTTTGAGTGCCGCATTTATGAAGCCTGCGCTCAGTATCTTTTTGGCAAGCCTCGCAATAATAGATGCGCTGGACGGTTGCCCCTAGCAGACTATCAAAGAGAGATCCGGCAAGTCCACCAACCGCCCCAATCAAGATAAACGTTAGGATCAGACGGCTGCCCATTATTGACGCCGCCAACCCTATAATCCCCCCGCCAGCTAATGAAACGACAGTACCAAGCCAGGAAATCCCCCCAGAAGTACCGACCTCTACGACTCGGCCGTTGGTGATCAAGCGAGGCGGCCGTTTACTGAGGGTGCCTAGCTCTGTAGCCCAAGTATCTGCGGTGACCGTGGCCATGATGCCAATGAAAAAAGGGTACCAGGCATCGGAAAGCACCAAGGCGCTCATCAGGGCGACAAGGGCGCCAATACCGCCATTGGCAGCAACCTGTCCCATGTCCCGCCGATGCCCTTTGTCAAATTTCTCAGCCGCAGATCGCTTCTCCGCTTCCTTGAAATGGGACAACAGGCTTGAACTGACAAAGAATAGTCCCAGAAGCGCCCCCCACTGCCAGCCGCCTAATCCAAACGTCAACGTGCCGACAACAGCGGCACCAACAGCCCCGGAGCGCGAGAGAGAGCCTCGCCAAACCGCCAGGGCGACAACCAGCGCACTGACCAGAAATGCTGTGATGAATTGCGAACCGATCATACCTAGACTCTCGACTGAAGCTGTCTGAATTGAGAAATGCTCGGCAGGCTGCCGAGTCTATCGCAGGAAGCCGATCAGGGCGCCCCAGGTCAAGACCTGCATCGCGATCGCCGCCGCCCACAATAGAAAAGCCAGCAGCTGCCGCTCCTGATGCTGATAGAAGATAGAGCCAATGACACCGTTTGTCAGCCAGGTAAGTGCGCCCAACGACGGAAGGACAAACAGGTTGGCAGGAGCAGCCATGCGGTCGACCAGACCTGATTGGGAAAAATGCAGCGGGACAGATGCCGGCAGCTGACCATAGATTGAGGCTAAGTAGGCAAAAAGGGCGCTGTTCAACACCATTGCGGCAGCCAGCGTGACTTGAGCCGGTCGATCTCGCCAAATACGCCAATCAAGAAAGCCTATCTTGGAACCCCGCCGTTCACCCCGTCCAACGTATTTGGTTCCTTTCAAGGCACCAAGGCAATCAGCGAAGTTGCCAAGATCGACGGGTGAAATCCCATAGGCGACTGATTCGGTTATCAACAGCAGCTGTCTGCGAACCGGCCTGGTGGCGAAGAAAATGGTCTCGAGATTTACCGTCTTGCCGGCTTTATCAGTGATGTAGCCGTGGCCGACACAGCAGCCGGGCCAGCGCATCCCGTGAAATCCCTTGACCTCAGCCAGATCCTCGCCCAGGACAGAATAGCGAATGTCAGCCAGCGGCACAGCCTGCCGCATCCGGCCCCATTCGATAAACAAGGTGTCCTCATCTATGTGATAGCGTGTCGCGGACAGGCTCGAAGTCCAAAAGAGGATAAAAGCGCCAGCGGGAACTGTTACCAAAAACAGCGATCCCCACAAGAAGCTCAAGCCCGTCAGCGGCTCGCTAAAGATCAGCAGCAGCAGGCCGAGATCCAGCAGGATAAGTCCCGCTATCAGGGTGTAACCAAACAGTTTACCTGGAGAGTCCGGCGATCTTGATTCCAACATCTAGGGGAAAAGTGTACCAAAGGGCTATTAGTTTGGGTAGTTTAGTAGAATTGTAATGTTTACGACATCAGAATTATTTAGTACAATTCTGCCTAATCAAGCGATATAGTCGTTGTGCAAATGTTACAAAACTGCCAGTGACTTGAGCTTCTTAAAGGACTTAGCGACTGATGACCGAGAACTTGAATCCGTTCGCAATCGCGCAGACACAACTTGATCAGGCCGCTGAACTGCTGCAGTTGGATCCCGATATGCATGCTTTTTTGCGTGAGCCAATGCGCGAATTCCACTTCAGTATCCCAGTACGCATGGATGATGGAAGTACCCGAACGTTTCGCGGATTTCGAGTGCAGTACAACGACGCCCGCGGCCCTGCCAAAGGCGGGCTTCGTTTCCATCCTAGCGAAACGATTGACACCGTCCGGGCATTAGCAGCCTGGATGACCTGGAAGACATCAGTTGTTGATATCCCTTTAGGGGGTGGGAAAGGAGGCGTAATTTGCGATCCACGCGAGCTTTCTCGCAACGAGTTGGAACGGTTGAGTAGAGGCTACATGCGCAGCATCGCGCGTTACGTCGGCTTGACAAAAGACGTACCTGCTCCGGATGTCTATACCACACCGCAGATCATGGCCTGGATGATGGATGAATATGAGATGTTGGTTGGACATCGTGAGCCCGGCGTTATTACCGGCAAGCCTCTGGACCTTGGCGGATCCGCCAGTCGGGGGGATGCCACAGCACGTGGAGCCATCTATACCACTCGTGAAGCGGCGAAGGTTCTCAATCTTGATATGCGCGGCAAGCGCGCAGCTATTCAAGGATATGGCAATGCGGGCTCCTTTGCCCATAAATTGGCTGAGGAGCTCCTTGGCATGAAAGTAGTCGCCATCAGTGATTCTCGTGGCGGCATATTGAATTGGGATGGGTTGAACGCCGCCGATACGATGAAGCATAAAGCGAGTACCGGCGCGGTAAGTGATTTCCCTGGAGCCGAAGCGATCAGCAATGAAGCGCTTTTGGAACTCGATGTAATGGTCTTGTTCCCTTCGGCTCTGGAAAATGTGATTACTGGTAAGAATGCCAATCAAATCAGGGCAAACATCGTAGCAGAATTGGCCAATGGCCCGACCACACCGGAAGCAGACACGATTCTTTTTGAGAACGGCGTCTATGTGATCCCAGACTTCCTCTGTAACGCTGGAGGTGTTACCGTCTCGTATTTCGAGATGGTGCAGAATGCATATCAATATTACTGGACTCAGCAATTGGTCCACGAACGATTGGACCTTAAAATGACGACTGCGTTTAGCGCAGTTCACGAGATGGCCGTTTCCAAAGGCGTACATAATCGCCTCGCCGCCTATCTCGTGGCTGTCGAGCGGGTGGCCCGAGCAGTGCGATGGCGCGGCTGGGTATGACCCATGTTTTCCATTTTGCTCATAGAATCCCATATGAGCTAGGACTCACTCACATCGAGTAATTCCTACCTATCTTATCTCTGGAACATTGGTAATTTTTGAAAATGACTGAAAATACAAAGAAGAAAGTAAGCGTATACGATAACGTAACCAAGCAGTTCAACAAGGCCGCCGATCTCATGGGTCTGGATCCCGATATCCGCACCATATTGAGCAACACTACAAATGAGATTGTGGTGAACTTTCCGGTCACCATGGATGATGGTTCGATCAAAGTGTTCACCGGATACCGCGTACAGCACAACAGCGTGTTGGGCCCTTATAAAGGCGGCCTGCGATTCCACCCAAGTGTAAATATCGATGAAGTCCGTGCTTTAGCAACCTGGATGACCTGGAAAACTGCTGTAGCCCACATCCCTCTAGGTGGCGCGAAGGGTGGTATCCAGCTTGATCCATCTCAGTACTCCATCAACGAATTGCGCCACATCACCCGTCGATTCACCTTTGCCCTGGGCAATAATATTGGCCCTGAATACGACATCCCGGCACCGGACGTAGGCACAAACGCACAAATCATGGCATGGATACTGGATACATACGTTTCCATGCGGTCGCCACAAGAACGGCATGGTGCGTCTCATATCGTCACCGGCAAGCCCATTGAATCCGGCGGCAGCCTGGGGCGTGAAAAGGCCACCGGACAAGGTACGGTCTACGTAATTGAGATGTGGGCCAATGATAATAACTTCGACCTGAGCAAAGCATCCTACTTCGTTCAGGGGTTCGGCAACGTTGGCTCATGGACTGCCAAGCTGCTGAAGCAGCTCGGTTCAACCCTGAAAGCGGTAGAAGATGCCACAGGGGCGATCTTCAACGAAAACGGCCTGGACGCCGATGAACTCGCGGCTTACGTCGAAGCAAAGGGCGGCGTCGCCGGTTTCCCGGGTTCCACCGCTATCGACCACGACACCTTCCTGCGAACGAAGGCCGATATCTTCATCCCAGCCGCGCTGGAAAACCAGATCACAGGCGAAACCGCGCCCAAGCTGAACGTAAAGCTGGTGGTAGAAGCTGCCAACGGCCCCACCAGCCCAGAAGGCGGAGACATCCTGGAGGAACGGGGCATCGATGCCCTACCTGACATTTTGGTCAACTCCGGTGGCGTAACGGTTAGCTACTTCGAATGGCTGCAGAACAAGCGCAGCGAGTACTGGGATCTAGAAGAAGTCGACGCGAAGTTGTTCAAGACTATGAAACGCGCGTATCGGAAGGTGCGCAGCACGAAGAGTGAGTACAACACCGATTGGCGCACAGCCGCCTATATCGTCGCCTTGTCCCGCCTGGCAACCGTGTATCGGGAACGAGGGATCTTCCCCTAAACCGTTGGCCTTTGGTGGAATACCAATGAATTGCCAACGGCAGAACGCTTGTGCTATAATCCTAGTGCAACCCTTGAGAAATAACCGCAAGCATATCTTTGTTTGCCAATTAAAACATGATACTATTTCTTATCAAGAAACCATCGTGTACTCTATCTTGCCTCAGGGGTAATTCTTTCTAAGGAGCGTTCACATGTATCAGAAAATCATCATTGTAGGTAATTTGGGTCGTGATCCGGAAATGCGCTACATGCCAGATGGTACAGCTGTAACCAGCTTGAATGTGGCCACGAATCGCCGTTGGACTCAGGCAAATGGCGAAGCACGAGAGCAGACCATCTGGTTCCGTGTTTCAGTATGGGGCCGGCAAGCGGAAACTGCAAACCAATACTTGAGCAAAGGCCGAAAAGTTTTGGTGGAAGGCGAGTTGACCGCAGATCCTCAGACTGGGGGACCCAAGACTTATACCCGTCAAGATGGTACCGTGGGGGCTTCTTTCGACGTTCGCGCGTTCACCGTCAAATTCATCGGTGGTCGGAATGATTCCGACTTCGGTGGAGGTGACAGCGATTTTGACGGGGGAGCCGCGCAGGAAGAGGATGATATCCCCTTCTAGAGACACCACACCCTAGATTCGTATAAGAAAAGAGCCGCTAGCTGAAGCTAGCGGCTCTTCTAGTTTATTCTGACTGGATGGCACCATAAAACATGCATCTCCGCGCTGCACCGAGGATGGCGGGAAGCCTCCGTCATACGCGTTTGGTGACACGGCAGTCCGGCACCACCAACTGAGTACCCGATGGCAGAACTGCTACTCTTTTGAATTACGCGGCTCAATGAGAAATTTTATGGCCGTTCTGGCTTGCTCGTGAATCATTACTTCAACAAACGAAGGCGAGAATGAAATATCAACGCCTTCCTCAGCCAGGTAGCTCTTAGCAATCACCATAGCTTTGACAGCTTGATTCACGGCAGCAGCCCCAATTGCCTGTACTTCGGCTCGATCCGCTTCTCGCATAACCCCAGCAATCGCACCAGCCACCGCAGCGGTACGTGAATGGGAAGCAACTTTGATAACACTCATGATGAGCCTCCTACGCTACTTTGTCTGTTCTTCAAACAAGAAACCAACACAATGTGAATTATCGGCCTGTTTGGCAAAGGAGTTGAAACTGTCAATCTTCTATAAACAGCTGCCGGATCCTGACACAAGATCGCTGAGAAGTTATGACATTATCCAAGGAACAAACATATTCTATGAAACAAAAAACGAAATTGCAACCAACCTCCCGACACGCTCACAAATGGTGGGACCCCTGGTGCAGTTGAGTCAGTCCACCGATTGGCGGTTTTGATATTTGATCGAAGCATGTTACCATAAATAATACTCATGCTTGATGACAACTCGCAGCCGCATTCGGAGGTAGTCAATGGACAATAAATGGGTTTGGACTGGAAAGCCATGGCAAGCGTTTAAGAGCTTTGCGATCTTCTTCTCTTTCACAATGAATTTGATCTTGTTGGTTGTTCTGTTCATTGCCGCGCCACTGATCATCCCGATCGTCGCCGGTATTGCCTCCCCGATTGTTGGCGGCTTGAACAGCAGTTTTGAAGACATGAATAATGCCAGCATCCAAAGAAGTATCGCTGTCGATGATTCTCTGGATATCGGTTTTATCCTTCCTCTAGATACCACCACCAACGTAGTAGTCGTTGAAGATGTTCCCCTGCAAGGTGTGCCGGCGCAATTTATCCTGCCAGGCGGCGGCGGCGCCATCAATGGACTGGTCTACCTAAGCCTTCCCGAAGGGCTTTCCTTGCCGGTACATTTGGATCTTGAGGTGCCGGTGAGCCAGACTATTCCTGTTCAGCTTGATGTCGCGGTTGACATCCCGTTGGCAGAAACAGAGCTTGGGCAGCCATTCACCAAACTGCAGTCGCTGTTTGCCCCGCTGGATGCACTCCTGCGAGGTTTGCCCACAAGCAACCAAGAGCTGTTTGACCGGCTGATCAGCAACGATGCCCCGGACCAACCCGCTGACGAAGCGGTTATTACTAGATAATATTTTTCGCTTTGCCTATGCCTGCTTCACCCCCCATCTGCGATTATGAAGGGTCTGATTACCGTGCGCGTTTCTGGGAGGGCCAAGGGCGCGACTACGAAGACCGCGCGGAGCGTATCGC
>JAHEEY010000182.1 GCA_024640485.1 Chloroflexota bacterium
GTTTCCACCGGATACTATTCGCTGCTTCCCGAGATGTTCAGCAGCTATGAGGAGCGGACCAGCGTGGCGGTGAGCATGAATCAAGTGCAGACTGTCGGGCTGCTCATCGGCGTGGCCCTCCCTCCGATTCTTTACAGCAACCTGGGCTGGCCTGCTATGGGGTGGATTTTTGCCGTGATCGCCGCCGCGGCCATGTACTATGGTGTCAGGGGCATGTTCGAGCGTGAGCGATCCCAGGCAGCAGACTCCGTTCCTTTTGGCGAAGCTCTAAAAGCGACTTTCATCAACCGCAGCTTCGTCACCGTGGTCATCGCCCAGACCCTGCGATTCTTCGCCACCGGCATCCTCAGCAGCGGCGTCGCCTTTTACATCAAATACAGCCTGGGCGCCGACGACAGTATGGCGGCAGCTATCCTGGCTACCGCCTTCGTCACCGCCGGGATCATGCTGTGGCCCTGGCGTAAGTGGGTTGCCAGCCGGTTTGAAGCCCGCACTACCTTGATGATCGCTTACGTAGTAACCGCCATCTCGGTCATCCCCCTGGGATTGGTCCGTTCCATCGGCGGCGCCATCGCAGCCGCCGCGGGGATCGGTGTGGGGCTTGCCGGGCTGATTCTGATGGGAGATGTTATCCTGGCCGATGTCATTGATGAAGATGAGACCAAAACAGGGCAGCGGCGCGAGGGAATGTATTTCGGCATGAGCGGCCTGATCATCACCCTGAGCAGCGCCTTGGTGGCCCAGGTATTTGGGATGCTGGCGCCGGCTTATGGATACGACCCGGCATTGGCGGTCCAGCCGGAAACTGTGGGCACCGGGTTTCGCATTTTCATGAGTGTGCCGCCATTGATCGGCTCACTTCTGGCTATACTGGCCCTCACCTTCTACCCGCTGCACGGCAAGAAACTGCAACAGGTCAAAGCCCAGCTGGCAGTCAAATCAGTGGAGAGCAATTCCTAGAACTCCACTGCCTCACCATTGCCATCATCGACAGTACACAGGAGAGACGCATGACTCGCTATTTCTTAGGCATCGACACAGGCGCGACCAAAAGCCATGCCCTCATCGCCGACGACTGCGGACGCGCCGTCAGCTTGGGCGTGGGCGGGCCTGGAAACTGGGAAAGCATCGGCTGGGAAGGGACACGGGCTACCTTGGACGCGATCATCAGCCAGGCGGCAGCCAATGCCGGCATAAAGCGGCACCAAATCGAAGCATTTGGGTTTGGGCTGGCCGGTTATGATTGGCCCGAAGATCTGCCCCCCCATGTTGAGATAATTCATTCCCTGGGCATTGAGGCCCCCTATCAGATAGTCAACGATGCCTTTATCGGCCTCCTGGCCGGCGCCAGTCAGGGATGGGGGGTGGCGGTAGCCGCCGGCACCAGCTGCAACTGCTACGGCCGGAACCGGCAAGGGGATGTGGGGCGAGTTGGCGGCGCCAGCGGTTGGTTCGGCGAATACGCCGGCTCGAGCGAACTGGTGGCTCGGGCGATTCATGGCGTTGCCAAAGAATGGTCGATGCGCGGCCCCAGAACGAAACTAACCCCGACGTTTGTGGCAGCCGCCGGCGCTGCCGATGTGGTTGATCTATTAGGCGGGCTGATGCGCAGCCGCTACTACCTAGGCGCGGATTGCGCCCCGTTGGTGTTCGAAGTCGCCGCTCAAGGAGACGAGGTCGCCCTGGAGCTGGTACGCTGGGCGGCCCAAGAACTGGCAGCTCTGGCTATCGGGGTTATCAAGCAGCTGGCCCTGGAAGCGTCCGACCTGGAAGTGGTGCTTTCCGGCAGCTTCTACAACGGCAGCCCGATGATCAAAGAACTGATGGCCGAAACGATCCACAACCTCGCCCCTAGAGCGCAGCTGGTGCGGCTGAATGCCCCACCAGTTGTCGGGGGGGTCATTCTAGCCATGGAGCAAGTGGGTTTAGATACCATCAGCTTGAGGCCGTTTCTCGCTGAAACCACCATGAAGTTAATGGCCCAGAAAGGCTTTACCAGCTGAGGTTGGTCAGAAGCTGTTTCTGTCAGGGGGCGGGATAAAGGAGCAGAAGAGATGCCGCTGCAGATAGGGTACGCGCAGAAATTGATCACACCGTCATTGGAACGGCCTGTCTTTCTGGCTGGTTTCGGCCAGAATCGCCGGGCAGAATCGGTCCACGATGACTTATATGCCCGGGCACTGGCCATGGCCGATGGCGCCACTACCGTGGTGGTGGTTGCTCTAGATCTCATCGGACTGGGCCGTCACAACTGCCAGGAAGTGATCGAACAGGTGAAGGCCAGCGCAGGTGAGGTGCAGCTGCTGCTGGCGGCAACTCATACCCATCACGGGCCAGACACGATTGGGCTGTGGGGGGCGGATGAAACCCACTCCGGCATCGATCCTATCTACATGCAGCATCTGAAAAGATCAATCGCCGCAGCGGTGTCTTCGGCCTTAGCTGAGCTCCAGCCAGCAGCGCTGCGCACTGCCTCGGTTCAGGTAAAAGGGGTGGCCAAGAATGCCAGGGATCCGGAAATTCTCGACGAAGAGCTAACCTGCCTGCAGTTCTGCCGCCCAGACAGCGCGGCGCCATTGGCGACCTGGCTGATCTTCCCCTGCCACCCGGAAGTGCTGTGGGATCAGAACCCACATATTTCCTCAGACTACCTGGCCTCCATGCGCCTCAGCGTTGAAGCAGAAACCGGAGCCCCCTGCCTGGCTCATGTCGGCGCCCTTGGGGGCATGATGACCCCTGATATGGGCGGTAACAATTTCGATGAGGCAGAGAGAATGGGCCAGATTCTGGCGAGGGCAGCTTTGAACAGCTTTGCCGATGTGGCGGCAGAGCCTGTTGACCGGATCACGCATGATCAACTGGTTTACCAGATACCGATGCCCAATCCATTATTTCAGATGGCAATTCAGGGCGGGCTGCTGCCCGACTTCGTTGACCAGGCCGGCTGCATCAGTACCGAAGCCCACCTGCTCAAATTGAACGACACCTGGCTGTTTACCGTGCCAGGCGAACTGCTCCCTGCCCTTGGGCTGCAGTATAAAACGAAACTGCGCCAGGCCGGGGCGGTCAACGCTGCTGTCATCGGACTGACTAATGATGAAACCGGCTACATCCTGCCGGCAGAATCGTTCGTTTTTCCGGACAATCCTTTTGATCCCGAGGATCATTACGAAGAGACCATGTCAATTGGGATCGAGGCCGGGCCTCAATTGACGGCAGCGCTCACGGAGTTGATCCGCCGCGGGCAGACTCAATAATCATTCAAACGCCGATGAACGGCGCGTAAGCTTTGGAGAAGCATATGACAAAAATCGTAATCGTCGGCGGCGGTAGTTTCGCCTGGGGGCCGCTGTTTATCAGAGACATCATGTTGATTCCTGAACTATCCGATGTCCACATCGTCCTGCATGATATCGATCCGGATGCACTGGATTTGGTCTATGCGGTAGGCACAAAAGCAATTGGTGCTGGTCGCTCCACCATCACCCTGGAAAAGACCGAAGATCTGGACGCGGCACTGCAAGCCGCTGATTTCGTCATCTTAACCATCACTACCGGAGGACTGGAGGCGATGCGTCACGACCTGGAAATACCTGCCAGGTACGGCATTGTTCAAGCGGTAGGTGACACGGTCGGTCCGGGCGGGCTGGCCCGCGGTCTGCGCAATATCCCTGTAGTGGTCGAAATCGCTCGCCGGATGGAAGCGATTTGCCCGGATGCCTGGCTGCTCAACTACACTAACCCCATGAGTACCTTGACCCGAGCGGTCAGCCGGGAAACCAATATTAAAGTGATCGGCCTTTGCCACGAATGGATCGGCGTCCGCGGTAAGTTGGCGAGCGCTTTCGAGGTCGCTGCAGATGAGATCCAGGCGACCATCGCCGGCATCAATCACTTGCCCTGGCTGCTTCAGCTAAAGGTCAGAGGTGAAGATGGCATGCCCCGGCTGCAGCAGTTAGCTGCCGACATCCTGGCGACCAGGGGAAGTGCCCTGGGGTATAAAGATGATGATGCCTGGTCCACGATTGACCGGGGAATGGTGAAAGCCCGCCTGTTTCAAATATACGGCGGCATGCCGGTGGCTGGCGACCGGCATCTAGCTGAATTCTTCCCCTTCTTCCTCACAGAAGCCACCGGCTTCGGCAAGGAATTTGGCCTCGAACTAACCGACATCGAGGAACGGTATCAGTGGCGTGCCGATGACAGAGACCGATTGACCGAAATTCTTACAGAAGATTTCGATCTGTCCCCTTTGCTGGCGGAAGATTCAGGTGAAGCTGCCAACAAGATCATCGCTGCCCTGGTCACCAACCGCAGCTACCACGGCATCATGAATCTGCCCAACCAGGGCCAGATCGCAAACCTACCGCCAGGCTCCGTGGTAGAGACCTTGGGAATCGTTGATGCCACCGGCGCGCGCGGCATCAGCGCGGGACCGCTGCCTGTCGGCATGCACGCGGTCGTCTCCCGCCATGTATCTAACCAGGAACTGATCGTGGAAGCGGCTCTCCTTGGAAAGAGAAGTCTAGCTTTTCAGGCGCTGATGAATGATCCGATGATCTGCCTAGAACCCAACGATGCGGAATTAATGCTAGGCGAAATGCTGTCTGCCAACAAGCTATTCTTGCCCCGGTTCTTTAACAATAGATAGGTCTGCGTCACCGGGCTTATTACGTCATGCGTACACCCGAACCGACCCTATCTCAACAGCGGCAGCTGTGGTACACCAGAGCGTTCTATTTCTGCTTTTTGGGCAGCAGCGGCTGCCTGCTGCCGTTCTTGGGGCTTTTCTATGCCCGGCAGGGTTTGAGCGGGGTACAGATCGGGCTCATCAGTACCGCCACTGCGGTGCTGGCCCTCTTCGCGGCGCCTATGTGGGGGCGTTGGAGCGACGCGGTTCAAGGATCGCGCCGTCTGCTGCAGAGCGCCCTGGTACTGACCGGCCTTGCCGCGCTGGGTTTAGGGCAGCAGCACAGCTTTACAGGAATTCTATTGTTGACTGGGCTGCAGACCCTCATCGGCGCCGGCACCTCACCATTGGCTGATACCCTGGCGCTGAAGGTGGTTCGGGGCACTGGGCGAGGTTTCGGCAGTGTCCGACTGGGCGGCTCGCTGGGATGGGCAGTCGTGACCATGGTCAGCGGCAGGCTGATCGAGCTGGCGGGTTTAGGGATTGGATTCATTAGCTATGCTGCCGGCATGACTGTGAGCGCCTTGGTAGCCAGGCTGCTGCCAGCCGAGCATAGCGACCAGAGCGCGCCGGTGGCTAAGGAAAGCATGGCTCAGATTTTCCGCTACCTGCGCCAAAACACCCTTCTCAAAGGGTTAGCGGTAGCCTTGGTCATCACTTGGTTTGGCAGCAGTTCACTCCATCTTTTTGAAGCGATCTATCTGGAGCAGCTGGGCGCCAGCGAATGGCTGATCGGCTTTGCTAGCGCCATTCCGGCGATAGTAGAGCTGGGCGGCATGTTATGGGCGGACAGGTTGGAAAAAAGGTTTGGCGCCGGCAGACTTCTGCGGCTGGCGCTGCTGATAGATGCAGTCCGATATCTCGCCATCTTGTTGTTCCCGACCGTGTCGACCATCGTAATCTTGCGAATCATAGGAGGTATCCGATTTAGTTTTTACAGTGTGGCAGTCTTATCACTGGTCAACAACAACAGCCCAGAGCGGCACAGGGTGACCATTTTGGCACTATTCGACATCACCTTGCGTAATCTAATCCAGATGATCAGCAGCCCGATCAGTGGATTCATCTTCGACACATTTGGGGCTTATTGGCTGTATGCCTTGGTGCTGGGCGGCAATCTGTGCGGCTGGCTGGCGTTGAAGCTGACTGTGAAGAACCAATAAACTAGGGTTGGCAGCACTTTTCCGCAAAGCCTGTCAGTCATCGAATCTGAAAAATTCATTAATCAAGGAGATTGTTATGTCAACATTAGCGGCATTAGGGGGAACCCCTGTTCGAACCGAGTCATTTCCTGAATGGCCTGTTCACGACGAACGCGATATTGAAGCGGTATCCGATGTCATTCGGTCCGGCCAATGGGGCGGCTACCCCTACCCTGGGCCACGAACCCGTGAGTTTTTAGATCGCTTTCTTGAGATGCAGGGTGGAGAGTACGCTGTGGCTTGTGTCAATGGCACTGTCACCATGGAGGTCGCCCTGCGAGCAGCTGATATCGGCTGGGGGGATGAAGTAATCGTGCCCGCCTATACATTCCAGGCTACCGCCGCCGCGCCCATGGCGGCTGGGGCCATCCCGGTGATTGTCGACATCGATAGAGAAACCTACTGCATCGATCCCAAGGCAGTAGAAGCCGCCATCACAGACAAGACGAAAGCGATCATCCCTGTTCATTTAGGTGCCCAGATGGCCGATATGGATGCCATCATGGACATCGCCGAGCGGCACAATTTGATCGTCATCGAAGATTGTGCTCATGCTCACGGCGCCAAATGGCGTGGTCAAGGGGCCGGCACCATCGGCCACTTCGGATCTTTCAGCCTGCAATCCTCCAAGACCCTGACCGCAGGCGAAGGGGGCGTCCTGATCTGCAACACGGCGGAATTTGCCGCTCGGGCAGCCAGCGTGGTTGACTGCGGTCGGCCCCACTCCGGGAAAGGAAACGAGGAATCAGGGAATCAATTCTTGATGGGAGCCAACTACCGGATGAGCGAGCTGCAGTCCGCTTTGGCGACCGTCGGCGTCGAGCGATTCCCGGAACAAGCGGCGCAGCGGGAAGAAATGGCCGCCTACATGGACGAAGCCCTCAGCGAAATCCCTGGAATTCGCCTGCTTAAACGAGACCCCCGGCACAGCACCCGCTCCTTCTACCGCTACATCTTCGCCATCGACCCGGAAGTATACGGTGTCAACCATGAGGCCATCTGCTACGCTCTAGACGCGGAAGGAATTCCCTGCTGGACCGGTTATGAAGCGATGCACCATTACGAGCTTTTCCAGCCGCAGCTGTCTAAGCTGCCAGTACCCAGCGTCTTCCCGGAGCGGTTCAACTTCAGTGAAATGCATCTTCCTGAAGCGGAAAGCGCCTGCCAGCAGGAAGCCGTTTGGCTGGGAGAGAGCCTGTTCCGGGCTGGCCCCAAGGGAGTCGATGATGTCGCCGCCGCCATGAGAAAGATCTACGAAAATCGAGAAGCGCTGGCCAAGAAAGCGGCGGAATTCCGCGGCGAATAGGCCGGCTGCGGGATAGAGGTGTGCGTTGGAACCAGGCTGCCAACACCGCGCCAGATAGAGGTGCATATGTCAATTCTAAAAAAAGAAATCCATGAGCAGCCGGCCGTCATTGCTCGCCTGCTAGCGCACGAGCAGGGAAATGTCGTCGATATCGCCGGCGAGTTGGGCAGACGCTTCACCCACATGGTGATAGCTGCCCGGGGAACGTCTGACAACGCTGCCCGCTACGCCCAATACTTATTCGGATCCCACAATCAGCTTCAGGTCGCCCTGGCAACGCCATCCCTATTCTCCTTGTACAAGCGGCCGCCGAAGCTGGATGGCGCCCTGGTCATCGGCGTTTCCCAGTCGGGTCAATCGCCAGACATCGTCTCCGTGGTTGCCGAAGGAAAGCGGCAGGGGCGGCCGACGCTGGCGATCACCAATGACCCCGCCTCTCCGCTAGCGGAGGCGGCGGAGTTCGTCATCCCATTGCATGCCGGACCCGAGCTGGCGGTGGCAGCCACCAAGACCTATACCGCTTCTCTGGCGGTCATGGCGCTTATGTCTGTCGCGCTGGCGGCCGATGACAAACGGATGGATCAGCTGGTCGCCCTACCAGAGCAAGTCGTCCAGACCCTTTCCGGGTTAACCGAAGCAGTCGACCGGATAGAGCGGTATCGATACATCGAACACTGCATTGTCATAGGCAGAGGGTACAACTATGCCACTGCCTTCGAAATTGCGTTGAAGATTAAAGAGCTGACTCGGGTGATCGCCCAACCGTACTCTTCGGCTGATTTCCGTCACGGCCCTATCGCCATGATACAGGAGGGATTCCCGGTAATCATGGTCGCTCCAACAGGGGTTGTATCTGCCGATCTGCTGGCGTTGGCGAAAGAGCTGGCAAAGCTAAGAGCGGAGCAGCTGATCATCTCTGACGATCACCCTTTGTTGGCCCAGGCTCATTTGGCGATGCCCCTACCTGCCGAGGTACCAGAATGGCTGAGTCCGGTGGTAGCAGTGCTGCCGGGACAGCTGTTCGGTCTCAACTTGGCCCAATTGAAAGGGCTGGACCCGGATAATCCCATAGGGTTGCGAAAAGTCACCGAGACCCTCTAATCAAGGGGTGCCGGTTCCACGTATAAGTGTCCAAAGCAAAAGCGCCCGCCGGCTTGAGCCGTAATAGCTCAAGCCGGCGGGCGCTGATCTTCTGATCAACCCTTTTAGAGACCGGTATTCACCCTCGCCGATCTGCCTTGGCCGGTGCGAACTCACGGTCGTGCCAGCGAGTGAAATGAATCACCCAACGGGCCACTCGCCATCCCAGCCGGAATACGGCTGGCGAGTCAATCACGTACGCCAGGCGGGCCAGCCGTGTCCGCAGATCTAAATGCTTGAAGAGAGAATCGTTTAGCAGCCGGCCCCGGTAATCGTTAAAAGTGAACTGTTCGCGCTCAAAGGCGTCGACCAGGGTGCCGGCAGCGACCCGTCCATAACCCAGGGCAAATGAGATTCCTTCACCCATCAGCACATCGGCTCCGGCAGCGTCGCCCACCAGGATCACCCGGGGG
>JAHEEY010000183.1 GCA_024640485.1 Chloroflexota bacterium
TCCAGTTCTACCTTGTTGTTCCAGGCGGTGCCGTAGATCCGCTGCAGCTGCGGCCGGTTCTCATCACCGCGCCAGTAGGCGCCGCTGGTCCGCAGCAGTTTGACCGCATTCGCCTTTACCTTCTTGGTGAAGGCAACGTGAGGCCCGCGGCACAGATCGACGAATTCGCGGTGCTGGTACAACCCCACTTCTTTGACCGGTTCACTGATTGGGTCGCCATTTTCATTTACTTTGCCGGCCGCCAGCTCTTCGATCAACTCGATCTTGTACGGCTGGCCGGCAAAGAATCTCTTTGCCTCATCAATGGAAATAGATGATTGATCGAACTTGGCATTCTGCTTAAGCAGCTGCTTCATCTTCATTTCGATCTCTTCTATATTCTCAGGCAAGAAGGTGATCGGCTTACTGTTTTCATCTTTGCCTAAATCGAAGTCGTAGTAAAATCCGTCTTCAATTGGCGGTCCAATGGCTAATTTGGCCTCAGGGAAGAATGACAGTACAGCTTCTGCCATAACATGAGCCGCTGAATGCCTGATACGATATAGTTCTGATTCGACGTACGGAACGCCATCTTTTTCTAGCATGATATACCTCCGGAAAACGAGACTGCCGTTTTTGACGCAGTCGCAGCAGCTGAAAAATCCTGGGAATCTAAACAGTTTGCCGCTGTGGCCAGCTCCCAGCCGGCTGGCCGAGAATTGGCGTAAGATCCCACTTGTAAAAAACAAAAAACGCCATCACCCATATTGGGGCGATGGCGCTCAGGTTTGAACGATTATGTCGCGGTTCCACCCAACTTCGACCTTTGAAAACAATCCGCCGTCGCAAGGGGAATCGAATCAAAGATCCTTGTTAGAGCCAATAACGGAGCAATCCGGATTTCCTTAATTAGCGAATCGGCAGATAAATCCAGCCGTCCCATCGTTCAGAAAATCACTCACGGGGGGTTTTCACTGTGGTTTTGAATGATAACAGCTTTCAGCCTATGGCTGTTACTCTCTGATACAAACCTGACAGATACTCGTCCCGATCAACGTGTTAAAATATTGTATTGGTGAAGCACATTATAAAACAGAGCGCTAACTTGTCAAGATTAAGAGTAAAATGCTGATGACGAAACTTTTCCAAGAATACTGCGTATTGGTTGATGAATTGTCAGGAGATTGGAAAGTTGGACCAAGAACAAGTTTGGCTTGAAGAAGCCAGGCAAGGTGATAAGGCGGCTTTTGGGTTTTTGATAGAGGCGTACCAAACACCGGTTTATAACTTAGCCTATCGGATGCTAAATAATTCGGGTGAGGCAGAAGAGGCTGCTCAAGAGGCGTTTATCCGCGCCTATACGCGGCTGCAAACTTATAATCCGGACCATAAGTTCAGCACCTGGATGTTGTCAATTACATCAAACTACTGCATTGATCTTATTCGTAAACGGCGGGCATTGCTATTGTCTATAGACGAACCTTTACCAGCTCATCCAGCCCTGATGTCAGAAAAAGCAAAAGGGCCAGAAGGTCAGATGGTACTCAGTCAACAGCAAGAGATGGTGCAATCATTGCTCCAGGAGCTGCCAGACGAATATCGCGAGACGGTGGTGTTGAGGTATTGGTATGAACTGTCCTATGAGGAAATAGCGGAAATGATGGATACCACCGTAAGCGCCATCAAATCCCGCCTGTTCCGAGCGAGAAAGCGATTGGCGGAAACGGGTATCGCCAGAGGTATGGTCCCGGAATTGCAAGAGGCAGCCGTCTGATCGCCTGCAAACGAGACTTAGGTAGAATCCAGTAATTTTTCGCAGAAAATACCGGATTCTCTTCGAGGAAAAGCGGGTAGAAGGTAGTTCGAGAATATCAAAAGCTTTCCCGCTTTTACCTAAGAAGAGAGGATTGAAAAGAAATTGCAAGTGGAGAAAGTTATGGAACACGATAATGTGTATGCACTGATGATGGACGCGCTCGACGGTGAGCTTGCAGACTACGGCAGAAACGAGCTGGAGTCTCACCTACGCGCGTGTCCTGCCTGCATGCAGGAATGGGGCGCGTTACAGGTCGTTCACAATTTGTTTGTGCAGACGCCTGCCCTCAGCCCTGCCGCTGACTTTGCACAAAGGACGCTGGCGCGCCTGCCAAATCAAAAACAGCATGTATGGACCATCGCGGCGATATACATTTCACTGCTGCTGACCGGCACGCTGCCGATGCTGCTTGGGGTATGGGTGGTCAGTACATTGGGCCCTGCTCTCAGACAGCCGGCCCTGGTACGCGGCGTGACCCAATCTTTGGAAAAAGTGCTGCAGGTCGCGGGAACAGTTCTCAGCGCCATATTCAGCGGCGTTGGTGAGTTCGTCGTACAGCAGCCGGCTGTGATAGGTTGGCTCCTGGTCATGGTAGGCGTCGTTTCTCTATGGGGTGGGGTATTCCAGCATGTGCTGGCTCCCCAGCTCCAGAGGCAATCTCAAACAATGTAGCCGCATCGCTACAATGGAGAATAAAATATGAAAACGAAACGATTCGCAATAATCATAGGAGTCTTACTGCTGCTCCTGATTCCCACCAGCGCAGCGCTGGCAGCACCCCCTTTCGACACCGTCGTCGGCGAGGATGAGACCATCAATAATGATGTCATTGTTCTGGACGGCGATGTTGAGATCGCAGCTGGGGCTACGGTGAATGGGAGTGTTATTGCGTTTAACGGCGATGCCATTGTCGCCGGAACTATCAATGGTGATTTGGTGCTCTTTAACGGCAATCTGAATGCAGCTGGCACCGCCGAGATTCAAGGGGATTGTGTCCTATTGAATGGTGAATTCACCCACGAGGATGAGGTCTCCTTCAGCTGTACTGACGTGGAAAGTATTCCCAGTTTCATCCCAGCCTTAACAAACCTGCCCAGCCAGTTGGAGCTTCCTCGCCGGCCCGACATCAAGGTAAACGTCCCCTCAACCGCCAACAGCTTCTTTGTCAATCTAGCTGATGCCGCTGCTCGCGCTCTGGTGCTGGGGTTCCTTGCTTTCGTGGCAGCCTCCCTTTTACCAGGGAACCTGACTCAAATACAGGAAGCTGTAAAAGAAAAGCCGCTTGCCAGCGGTTCGGTTGGCCTGCTGACCGCGGTAGCGGTGCCATCGCTGGTTGCTCTCTTGGTCCCGGTGTCCATCCTGCTGACATTGGTCTGCATTGGCCTCCTGGGGTTCCCCTTGATGGCGGTACTGCTTTTAGGGCTGGTCGCCGGGGCGCTCCTGGGCTGGATCGCCGTTGGCAATATGCTGGGCCAGCGTTTGGCTGAGCCGCTGAAGCTGAAAAACCGGACCGCCCCAGTGACCGCCGCCCTGGGTACCGCGTTGCTTACATTCTTCATCGGACTGATGGGGTTTGGTGAGGGCGTGGTTATCTTCCTGGTTTCCTGCATTGGCCTAGGGGCTACCGCATTAACAAAATTCGGAACGACCCCATATCCATCAGCGGCTACGACGGTTAACAGAGAAAAAACGATTGAAGTATTACAGACGCTGCCGGTGGAAGATCCGGTCGATCTCAAAAACAGCGGCGACTGAAACTAAAAACCCTCTTATCTTCTCTCCTCTTCCCTGAAAAAGAGGCGCATCTTTTACAGATGCGCCTCTTTGCTTTCTCCAGACTTGTGGTGCCCTCGCTTGTGTACGGCGCAGTGACCTCTCTAGATGTTCCCCTAAAATATTGATATCCGAAACGTTTTGGATTATACTGAGATCACCTTCCGAAACGTTTCGGAAATAAGCGAATCGCTTAACAAGCTGCATTGATAGTGAAAGGAACATCTGCATGGCGGCCACGTTAAAGGATATTGCCCGAGAAGTGGGTGTTTCAGTGACAACTGTATCACGCGCTTTGGCTGGCTATAGTGATGTCGCCGAGGCAACTCGCCTGCGCATCCAAACCGCCGCCGCCCGATTGGGCTACCATCCCAATTTGCAGGCTCGCCGCCTTCAAAAACAACGTACCGATACGCTGGGGTTCATCATACCCACTTTCGGCCCCCGCTTCTCAGACCCGTTCTTCAGTGAATTTATCGCCGGTATCGGCAACGAAGCCAGCCTTCATGACTATGATCTGCTTGTCTCTACCCATGCCCCGGATAGCGCCGACGAAGCGGAAGCGTATCAGCGCGCGGCTCGGGGGCGCTGGGTAGATGGCCTCATCGTGGTGCGTACCCGCCAAGATGACGCCCGAATTAAGCTGCTATCTGAGCACAGTTTCCCCTTTGTTGCTTTCGGGCGGAGCAATTGCGAGCATGACTTTCCGTTTGTCGATGAGGACAGCGCCGAAGGGATCCGCCTGCTGGTGGAGCATTTTGTGGCGCTGGGCCACACCAAGATCGCCTTCATTGCGCCGCCATCAGGCTTAATGTTTGGCCACTTTCGCCGTCAAGGTTTTCTTGACACCATGGCGGCAAATGGCCTGCCGGTGGTACCGGAGTGGGTTGGTGAAGGGGATATGAGCCAGCGGGGTGGGGCGGCAGCGGCCGAAGCGCTGCTTTCGCATACCCCTCGTCCTACTGCCATTATCTGCGGCAATGACTTGATGGCTATGGGCACCATCAACTACATCCAGCAGTTGGGGCTCAAAGTTGGGGATGATATCGCCGTTGCCGGATTTGACGATATCCCCCTGGCTGCCTATGTCAGCCCGTCGCTGACAACGATTCACCAGCCGATTTATGAAATTGGCCGCAGGACATGCGCCATGCTCATCGATATCATAAACGGCCGTTTTCCCGAGAACCCACATCATTTGCTCACGCCGACATTGATTGTTCGGAAATCGAGTTGTCTGGCAATCGATTAGCCGAAGGAGGTGGTTTTATCCCTACAGAAAGTTGTTACGTTGCCCCCAATAATTAGAGGCTCAAATAAAATACACCATTTAGAGGAATAAGAGAGATGAGAAAATTTCTGTCTATAGTGATCTTGACGGTTATTCTGGTTTTAGGGCTCGCTGCCTGCCAGCCGGAAACCGTCGAAGTTACCCGCGTGGTAACCGAGGTTCAAACAGTTACGGAAACAGTCACTGAGCAAGTCGAAGTGACCCGTATGGTCGAAGGCGAAGTCGTCACTGAGCAGGTGGAAGTCACCCGTGTGGTCGAGGTGATGCCGGAACCAGTGGAAACAACCGTTGTTGAGTTCTGGACCACCGACAATGAGGCGGATCGGGTAGACACCTACGAAGCGGTAGCCGCTCAGTACATGGAGATGCACCCTGAAGTTGATATCCGCATCGTGCCCATTGAAGAAGGGGGCATCACCCAGCGTATCGCCACTGCCCAGGCCGCCAACAGGCTGCCGGACATCGTCCGTATGGGTATTGAGCGTGTCGCCGCTTTCGCCGCTGATGGCATCCTGGATGAGGATGCTGCCATGGCTACCATTGACAGCATTGGCTTAGACGATTTCCGCGCTGGCCCGCTGGATATGGTGACGGATCCGGCTACCGGTATGTACGCCGCCGTTCCCTATGATGGTTGGATCCAGGCGATCTGGTACCGCCAGGATCTATTCGACGAAGCTGGCTTGAATGCGCCAATCAGTTGGGAAGATATCCAGACTGCCTGCAGCACGCTGCCTGGCGTTGGCAATCTGCTTTACGGCATTACCCTGGGCACCGACCCCGGCCAAAACTACGGCCATCAGATCTTTGAGCAAGTCGCCATCTCCAACAACGCCTGGCCATTCGATGCTGACGGTAATGTCACCATGAATACGCCTGAAATGATCGAAGCGTTGGCGTTCTATACTAGCCTCCAGGATTGTGCCGCACCTGGGCCGCAATACTGGCGCGGCGCTCGCGAAGGGTATGAACTGGATCAGTCCGGTATGCTCTTCTACAGCACCTACATCATGGACGACCTGGTAGACGGGTCCGGCTTGGACGGTGGCGGCAACGTTGATATCCAAATTGCCGATCTCCCTGGCAACACTGGATTCGCCCCGCAAATGGTAGGGCCAAACGGCTCCGCTTCCTATGGCCAGTTGGTTACCCTGGGTATCATGCAAGGCGCTGACCCCGTCGCTCAAGACGTGGTGAAGTTCTTCCTCACAGAAGGGTATCAGGACGTCTTGGCACTGGCGCCATTTGGCAAAGTGCCGGTATTGAAGAGCGCTGTAGAGGGCTGGAGCGCCAGCAGCGATTACTTCGCCAACTACTCAGCAGAAACGTTGGATCAAATCGCCAATGGTTTTGAGACGATGCAGCGCTGGCTGTTCCGTCCCGACTATGGCGCCGCTCAACGGGCTGTTGTTGGTGATATCGAAGGCCGTCTGCTCATCCCGACCGTAGTCAGCAATATCGCCCTGGAAGGCACCATGACGCCGGAAACGGCGGCTCAGTTCCTTCAGGAGCAAGTTGAACAACTCTATGCCGACCGGCAAAGCGAGTAAGTGAAAATTGTTCCGCGTTGCGTGTTTTGTCTCGCTATTGCGGGGTGAAATACGCAACGCGGTTCAGTCATACCAGACCAATTACAGAAGGGGGTTTTCATGGCAGCGCTATCTGAAAAACCTGCGGCTGTTTCCAGCCGTCGCCGGCGCTGGAGATCAAAAGATGCGCGTGAAGCACGGATGGCCTGGATGATGATCTCACCTACAGCGATCATCGTGTTCGGCCTGGTGCTGTTCCCGGCATTTTTCAGTATCTGGATCAGCTTTCGGAATGTCACCCTGGCTAACCTCAATGATGTCTTCCACGCCCCCTTCGTTGGCTGGGATAATTATCGTGCGGTGTTTAACGACTTCGCCTTTAAATGGCAAGGGCTGGACAACTGGGGAGCCGCTGTTACCAGCATTGTTTACACCTTCACTTCAACGGTCCTCACGCTTTTAGTTGGTTTGGCTGCCGCGCTGGTGCTCAACAAGCCCTTTCGTGGCAGAGGCATTACCCGGGCCATCTTCCTCTTCCCCTATGTGGCTCCAATCGTCAGTGTCGTGTTCGTTTGGCGTTGGCTGCTTGATCCGCGCCCCTCAGGGGTGCTGAACGATATCCTGATGCGTTTGAGCCTTATCGACCTGCCCTTGGCTTATCTGGCCAAGCGTGGGCTGGCCCTAATCCTGGTGATCATCTTTGAAGCGTGGCGCTATTTCCCGTTTGCTATGCTCATGCTTCTGGCCCGGCTTCAGGCTGTGGACACAACCTTATATGAAGCGGCCAAAGTCGATGGCGCCAATATGTGGCAGCAGTTCTGGAATGTCACTCTGCCAGAGCTGCGCTATGTCATGGGGGCCATATTCCTCCTGCGCCTGATGTGGACCTTCAATAAATTTGACGACATATTCCTGCTGACCGGCGGTGGATTTGGCACCAATGTGTTGCCGGTGCTGACCTACCAGTTCAGCTTCAAACAGTTTAACTTCGGCCGCGGCGCCGCTACCGCTATGATTCTACTGGCAATCTTGGTACTGTTTATGACATTCTACGTAGGTGTTGTCATGCGCAACATCGATGAAGATTAAGGGGGGATATCATGCAAGCAGATACTAGAAAAATGAATGTCATCGACCAGTTTGCACATCGTTTCAGCCTGCAGGGGCTTCTATTTGGCATCACACTCACCTTCTTCCTGGTCAGTATCCTGTTTCCGTTCTATTGGATGGTCTCTTCATCCTTCAAAACCAGGGCTGAAATCGGCGGTCGCGAACCGACTTACATCCCCAGCGCACTACGGCTGGAAGCGTATCAAGAGCTGCTTGACCCCGAAAATCCCAGCTACCAGGAGTTTGGGGTCAATGTTCTGAATACCGTTAAAGTGGCGGTACCAACCGCTGCCATCGCTGTGATATTGGCTATTTTCGGCTCATACGCCATCGCCCGGCTGCGCTTTAAGGGCAAGAACCTGATGATCAACGCCATTCTTGTGGTGTATCTATTTCCCGGCATCTTGCTGATCATCCCCCTATTCTCGATGCTGGCCCGCATTGGCGATCAGATTGGATTCGATGTTCAGGATAATTTGGGTGTCCTGGTGTTCACCTATCTTGCTCAGACCTTACCCGTAGCCTTGTACATGCTGACCAACTACTTCCGCACTATCCCTGATGAGATCGAACAAGCGGCGATGATCGATGGCTGCAGCCGGCTGCAAGTAATCTGGCGAATCACCCTACCGTTGGCGGTTCCGGCGCTGGTTTCGGTGGCCATGTATACCTTGATGATTGCCTGGAATGAATTTCTTTATGCGTTCGTCTTCCTCAACAGCCGCGAATTGTTCACCATGCCTATCACAATCAACACGATCTGGAACGATCCCTCTCCCCGTCCCCATGTGGTGATGGCGGCTTCGACGATTATGACGGTGCCAATTATGGTGTTATTCTTGTCGCTGGAAAAATATCTGGCCGAAGGGCTTTCAGCAGGTGGCGTGAAAGGATAAGATCCGGCCCCTCCATACCAGATAGATGGTGATAAACCTGCCTGGCCCAACTTAGTCCAGTAGCTGCTATGACCCAACAAGACTCAAACATTCAGGAACTGCTGACCTTCATTTATGGTGCGGAGATAGGGTCATCGGCCTACACAGCTGTGGCACAACTGCTGTCCGACTATCAGGATCGGCTGCCGCCACCTAAAGCGGTCGTTTTTGATCAGCAAGATGCCATTCTCATTACTTACGGCAATCAAGTTCAAGCTGCCGAACAAGTGCCGCTGCAGACGTTATCCGAATTCTGCCGGAAGCATCTGGCAGATTATCTCAACACCATCCACATATTGCCTTTCAGCCCATACTCT
>JAHEEY010000184.1 GCA_024640485.1 Chloroflexota bacterium
ACCCTATGGGAGAGATCCCGCCAGAAGAGCACGCCGCTGGCCAGAAAGACCAGCACCGCCACCAACGCTCCCCGGCGGAAAGCATAGAGGGTGGCGAAGGCTACCGAGACGGGGCGGCTGATGACCACCCCCCAACCCACCGTCTTGATGGGCACATAGCTGTACAGCTGTTCCGCGCCCGAGGCGTCGGCTGCCACCAGGTTACCCCTCTGCCGAGAAAGCACGGCATCGATGACCTCCGGTGTCTCAGAACGGGCGTCGGTAAGCAAGAAGAAAGGATCGGAGTGGGCCACAATCTGGCCAGAAGAATCGACAATGAAGATCCGGAACCCTTCTTCTCGGCCGTACTCCTGGGCGATGTTAGACAAGGCATCGCTCAACGACTGCAGCTGCATATTGGTAGCCACCAGGCCGCGAAAGGTGTTGTCAACCCAGATAGGCATCAAGGCAGTGGCTACCGCTTCATTGGTGGTGGGTGAAATCCGTCCCTTAGAGACAAAGGGGGTGCGGACGCCCAGCGCCTTTTGAAAATAGTCGCGGAAAGAGAAGTCCCGGCCAACGGTTGATTCGGGAGCGACCGGATAATGGAACAGCATGGTGCCGTCGGCGCCCAGGCGATAGGTGAGGTTGATCTCGCGGCGTCCGGTCATCAAGGTGCGAAATGTCACATCCATCTGGCTGGTGTCGGCAGATATGACCTCCGGGTAGGTTGACAGCTCCTGCACGGCCTGAAGGGCGCCGCTCATCTGGGTGCTGGTTTCCTCGGCGACAGCACTGGCCAAAGCCAGGTTAGCGGCGTTGACGTCGGCCGCCAGCCGACGGCTGGCCGATCGTTCGAAAAACAGGATGGCAACGATCACCAACAGCACAAAGATGATGTAGAACAGCAGGATTTGGGAACCAAGATCCCGCCGCAAGGGCAGGGATTTCTTCTCATTCATAGATGACAACCGTAGGCCACCGGGTCAAGGGTTGCTGCTTTCGATGCATTCCGAAGCCCGTTTCATGGGCTTCAAAAAGAGTAAATTGACCGTTCTCAGCAGGCCAGATGGTGTGAGAAGGAGCCTTTTCCAGGATAGCGGTCGAATCCAAGAGCGTCAAGCAAATGAACAACTGTCGCTCAGGTTATCAGTCGGTTTCCTGCCCAGATCAGCGGAAACGGACTCCCTGGCGTTTCAACTCCGCCTGGACGTGGTTGATGCCTACCTCAGAAGTAGTGACGCCTTGCTTGAGCGAGATGGCGGCGGCGACGCCGGCCCCCTGCCCTGATACGGCGCAGCACATCATGTTGCGCACCGAGGCATGGGAGATCTTGTCGCCGGCAATCGAGCGGCCGGCCACCAGCAGGTTGTCTACCTGTTTGGGCACCAGGGCGCCGTAGGGGACGTGGAAGTAACGGCCGGTGGTGGGCAGAATTAACAGCCCGTAGCCGTCGATAAATTCCGGAAAGATGCCGATGGCGTCATCGAAGCGGGCTTGATGGCGCACATCCTGCTCGGTGAGATTGTATCGCCCGATGATCTTGCGGGTATCGCGTATCCCCAGGGTCATGCCGAAATCGCGCAGGCCGGCAGCTTCGAACCCTGGGGCGAAATGCTGCAGCGCTTTGACGGCCAGCATCGCCTGCCGCCGGCCCTCGATTTCGCCGCGGGTCAGATCCCAAACATCGGTGCCGTCATAGCCGCTCATGTGGACCATATTGAGATAGGTGGCGTCGCCGGCGTCGCTGATGCCGCTCCAGGTACCGCCCAGGCTCTTCAAGCCAGGAGGGATCAACCCTTTTTCCCGGGCTTTCTCGAACGGTTCGTCCAGATATGGGCTGAACAGCTCATCCTCTTTGCCGTCAGTTTCGATCTCCCACTCTTTGCCCCAATCCATGTAGCGCATCGGCTTTTCACGGACGTACTCCAAGAAACGGGCTCTGTTTACCCCGGAGCAGGAGAGCATGACGGTCACCGCCATCATCTCTTCTTTCGGTGTTTTGCGGCAGGGGGCGCCGGCCATTTTGACCAGGTCGGCATCGCCGGTGCCGTCGATAATTCGCTTGGCCAGGATGGCGCCGCGTCCTGATTTACTCTGCACCACGATGCCGGTCACCTTCTGGCCCTCTCGGAGCAGATCCACGGCGACGGCATGCAGCAGCGGACGGATACCGGCTTCCTGCACCCAATTGTCGGCGATCACTTTAAACAGTTGGCCGTTGATCCCCTGGCTGATAGATTGAGGTTCGTCGTAGCTGGCCCCCTGCGCTTTGGCCCGCTGCTCAAACTCGATTCCGATCCCTTCGACATCGACCGTTTCCGGGCGGCGGTACCAGGCGATGCCTTCGACGCCTACCTGGGTCAGGTTGCCGCCAAAGCAGCCGTACCGCTCCACCAACATGGTGTCAACCCCGGCGCGGGCAGAGCTAATGGCCGCCGAGAGCCCGCCAGGGCCGCTGCCGACCACCAGCACATCAGTTTCCGCGATGACAGGAATAGTCTGGGCAGGGATGTGTACGGTTTTCATGAATTGACCTTATTAAGATGGTATTTGCTGCACTAACTGCAATCTTGCGCACCCGAATTTTATCCCATCTGCTATTCGTAATAAAGCCATGCCGGCAGCGGATCAAACCCGAGGACCAGATTCAGTTTATAGGGAGTCATGTTTTCTTCAATGTTGATGTAGATATAGCGATACCCTTTGCCGCTGGCACATCTAGCGGTACACACCTTGAGCGCTGTAGCTCTCTATCGCCGGCAGCTGACTGGAGTCACACCCGCATAAAGGGTATCGGGTCTGGTTGGTGTCACAAGTCGGGGGACGGATCAGGGATGAAAACCGAGAGCGGGTTCCCGCATCGATTATTATCGAATCGTAGGAAGCTCTCAGTCAAGAAAATTAAGAGGCCAACAGCAAGATGCCGCTCGGCATCAGCTGTAAAAAGTCAGAACTATCCGTTGACACCGTTTCAAATGGCGACCATACGGTATCACACCCCGGATTGTTCATTCCGTTAATCAGGTTGGCAGCAGGATCCCGAGCGCTCTTGCCCTGGCAACCGCCTGGGTGCGGTTATGGGTTCCGAGCTTGCCGGAGATATTGCGGGCGTGAGCCTTTATAGTGTTCAGCGAGAGGAAAAGAGCGGCAGCGATCTCCGGATTGGTCATCCCCTGAGCGATCAGGTTGAGCACTTCGAGTTCGCGATCACTCAAAGGCTCTACCAGCTTGCAGCCATCAGCAGGGCCGGCGCCTAATGAGCCAAGACGATTGGATTGTCCCGCCGGAAATACTGCCAGCAGCCGGCGGGCAGTTTCCGACTCGATCCCGAGAGAGGCCGCTTCAATCAGCAGCCGGGCCACCGGCGGGCCCTCATCCAGGAAGATACGAGCGAAGCCTCTCGTCCGAGCCAGTTTCAGCGCCCGCTCCAGCGGGGCCATCGCCTTCTCAGACTCACCTTTGGACTGTATCGCTATCGCCAGGAGAATCAGGATCTCGATCATTCTGGACATATGCCCCGCCAGTTGGGCTGCCGCAAGCAGGCAGTTGTACCGTTCAACAGCATCGTCTAGCCATCCCTGGGCAAAACGGACCCGGGCAATGGCCATCTCTTCCGGTTGGTGCAGTGAAGCGGAACCGCTGGCGACAGCCAGCTGACGCTGTTCCGCCCATTGGACAGCACTCTCCAGCTTCCCTTGAGCCAGCCATATCCTCGCTTGCCAGGCTGCCATCGGGCAGGTGATCCAGGGCGGCACATCCTGATGGCGGGCTATCTTCTGCAATTTCCAGATGGCCGCCTCGGCAGCGGCGAGGTCGCCAATGGAGAACAATACCCTCAACAGACACAAGCTGCTCCTTCCCAGCATAACCACATCCCGGCTGCGATCAGCCAGCGCCACTCCTTCTTCGGCCATGGCGATGGCTTCATCCAGCTGATTTCGCTCCGCCAGCGCCTCCGCCCAGATAGCCAGAAGCCAGCCGGACACAGCCGCCTGCGTCATGCCACAATCGGCGGCGTAAGCCATCTGCTGCCGGCAGATCTCGATGACTCGGGACAACTGCCCCTGTGACCTCAAGGTGACGGCGACTTTCAGGTTTGCCAGTATACAGAGGTAGCTGTCACCGGTGGCCTTGCTGCGTTCCAGAGCATTCACTCTGGCTCGATACGCTGACGCCAGATCCCCTTTTACTTCATAACCATCCCCCAGCGCCACGGCAGCGGCGCTGCCCCAGGTAAGCTCCTGGGCTGGAAGCTCATCCAGGGCCTGGCGGGCATAATCAACAGCCCCCGATCCATCTCCACGGTAGTAGGCCAAGAAGGCCCGGATTGCGGTGACCATTCCCTGGAACTTCCTACCATCAGCCGCTGACAGCCACTCTTGACCGCTGCGGGGATGTCTCATGGTTGAGCCAGCAGCCGATTCCACAGGGATTTCAACAGTCTGAAGGGTCCGCTCAGCCTGATCCAGCTGACCGCTGCGGAACAGATACCAGGCGTGAAGCACCCACAGCCCCGGTTTGGAAGACAGCAGCGCTTCAGGCAGCCCAGCCAGCCAGCGACGAAGCTTGTTGTGCTCACCCCGTTGGTAGAAAGCGTCGAAATGTTCCTCGATGAGTTGGGCGGTGCGGTCAAAATCCCGGGCACGCAGGGCATGCTCGATCGCCTCCTCGACAAGTCCATTCTGCTCGAACCATGCACTGGCCCGGCGGTGCAATACGATCCGCCCATCCGACTTCGTCTGCCGCAGTCGCTGGCGAAGCAAATCGGCAAAGAGATGATGATACCGGTACCACGCCCGCTGGGCATCCAGGGGGATGATAAAGAGGTTGGCAGCGCTGAGCTTCTCCAAGGTCTCCTGGCCATTGTCCCGGCCGGTAAGGGCATCGCACAAAGGGCCGTTCAGCCGGTTGAGCACGGCAGTCTGCAGCAGGAAGGTACGGGTGCTTTTACTCTGCTGTTCAAGGACTTCTTCAACCAGGTAGTCCAGCACAAAGTGATGGCTGCCGGTGAACGATTTGATGAAACTGGCGGTGTCCTGGTGCCCCTGCATGGAGAGCGCGGCCAACTGCAGGCCGGTGATCCAGCCTTCGGTGCGGGTCTCCAGGGCAGCGATATCCGCTGCCGACAGATCCAGCCCCATCACCTGATTGAGGAATTCGGTCGCTTCGGACACGGTAAAGCGCAGGTCGGCGGCCCGCAGCTCGGTAAGATGACCGCTGGCGCGATAGCGTGCCAACGGCAGGTTAGGGTCATCACGGGTGGCGATGACCAGATGGAGCTGCGGCGGCAGATGTTCCAGCAGAAAGGCGAGGCTGCTGTCCACGGGCTGCGAGTCCAAGATATGGTAATCGTCAAGGACCACGACGATCTTATCCGTGGTCCCGACAACATCGTTGATCAGGGATGTGATCACCGATTCGGCAGAAGGGGGTTGAGGGGATTCAAGCATGCGCATCGCCGGCTCCCCAACAGCCGGGTTTGCCCCGTCAACCTGGCAGATGGCGGCGACGAAATAGGTCAGGAAACGAATGGGGTCGTTATCACCATCGTCCACTGACAACCAGGCTACCCGGTTCGTGGTCCGGCTTGCCCAGCCTCCGTCCGTGCGCCAAGAATCCGCCCATTCACTGAGGAAGGTGGTTTTGCCGAATCCAGCCGGCGCAGATATGAGTGTAAGTTTGTGACCTAGCTCCAGACCCTGATTAAGTTGTTCGACAAGCCGTTGCCGGAATACCCGGCTCGGTCGCAGCGGCGGCACATAGAGCTTCGTCCGCAGCAATGCCTGAGACATAAGCTCCATTATACGGGAAAAACCGCGGAAAGGGAGTTTCCGGCTGAAGAAGAGCGGATGCCAGCATCAGCAGCAAGCAGCGCGGCGGCGGCCGTTCAATGCATAAGCCAAGCATCAGGCGTCTATGGCACGAACCAACAAGCCCAAAAACGATTATAATAGAGTTAGCTACCCGATCAGATTTCAGGCTGCCCACGGGAGCCGGCACATCATTCCACTGCCCAGCACTATCTACCCACTGACATACCCACCATCATTTACCTCTTCGCAGCCCAGCGCGGCCCAGCGGCAGTCGTTGTGGGGCACATAGCTCCAAAAGGAGTGTGAGAGATGGCAAAAGCGGCATTGGAAGAACGCCAGCCGAACCGGTGGCTGGCGCTATCGCTGAACCGACCGGCAGCGGTTATGCTGGGGTTGTTCCTATTGGTGGTGCTTTTCAAGATCCTGGACAGTTTCATCCTGCGCTGGGATGAAAAATTAGGAGAGGCAATCCTGACCAAAGGGGCAGGGCTGCTGCTGGTACTGTTGTTCGTCTGGCGCTGTCAGCGATGCCTGGGCGATATCGGGCTGCATCGCCGCAATCTGAGCAGCGCGCTGCTCTTCGGTGCCGGAGTACCGTTAACCGCCCTGGGATTGGCTTACGGGCTGCAGATCATCGTGTTCGCCAGCGGCAGTGAAGAGATGCGGCTGACCCTGGCGGCAATTGACCCCAAGAGCGGCATGACTGGCGGAACCCTTTTCGCGGTGTGGATGATCGCCGCCAACCTGATCAATGCCGGCATGGAAGAAGGGTTATTCCGGGGGTTGATGCTGCGTCACTTCCGGGTCCGTTTCGCAGCCTGGCCCGCGCTGCTGCTGCAGGCGGGGCTGTTCTCGATCTGGCACCTCAGCTGGCCGATCAAGAATCTGCTGCTGGGCGATGCGACTTGGGGAGAAGCCGGGTTCGAGGCGCTGGGGCTGCTGGTGGCCACCTTCACCGCGGGCATAGTCTACGGCTACCTCTACCTGCGCACCAACAGCTTGTGGGCTCCCTTCCTGACCCATTTCCTCAACAACACTATCCTCAACATAGTGCTCTTTGACGACGGTGCGAACCTGCGGGTGGCAACCGAGTTCATCCCCTTCGCCCTGATGCTGGTGACCGGCTATCTGATAACGATCCCTTTACTGTGGTTCATACTGCGGAACCGATCACTGCCCCAGGTGCAGCCGTGGGGGCAGTTCGAGGCGGCTGAAACAACCGCCTCTCGCTAGCCCGCCCGCAAATTAACGCCTGTCACCTCATGACAGCTTGAATGTGGCCATCACCGCCCGGTGGTCCGAAGGATACGGTTTGACCGGGATGTCGGCATAGGGGCTGTTGCCGCCGACGATCTGGAATTTCGTTGGCATCACCCCGCGGCCGCGGAACATGACGTAGTCAAGCCGGTCTTCTTTGTCGGTCGGCTGGGCGGCTTCAACTGTCGGCCAGGTATAGCCGGGGAATTTGACCTCATCAGGGTACAAGGTGCGGAAGCTGTCGCCAAAGCCATCCCCGGCTAACATCCGGCTGGTAGGATAGGCGACCGCCATGGGGTGATAACCGGCAGCAGCCGCAGCCGCGGTCCAATCCAAATGGGATGGTTCGTTGAAATCGCCAGTAACAAAGATAGGCATCCCTTCAGGGAATTCAGCGGCGTCGCTTAAAATGGCCGACACCTCTTCCGCTCTAGCAGCTTCGGCTGAAGCGACGGCTTCCTCTGCGGTCTTGAGAAAAGGGGCATCGCCATAGGGGATACCCAGCAGTTGGTAAGGCTGGTAAGGTGCATGGGCCAGATGGACATTGCACAAGACGATCTCGGTGCCATCTTCCAGCTGGAGCCGGGCTCCTTTTTTATGCGGTGTGCCGCCCAAGATGGGGAAGCGGCTCAAGACGGCAGTATCGCGACCGTAATGAAACCAGTTCCACCCCAGCATATCAGCGATTGGGCCGGTGTTTTCCAACACTTCCTGCATGCCGACGATATCGGCGCCGCTCTGCCGGATAACTTCCGCTGTTTGGCTCAGCGGCTGCTTACCGGAACGGCCTTCGATCCAAATATTGAAGCTCATGATACGGATTTCTTTGCTCATGGTTAAACTGCTCCTATAAAAATGCTAGTGCCAGCGGCTCCTGCTGCCGATGGGAAACAGCAACGAAAGAGTCTGCCGGGCTGTTTCCGAGCTGCCAAGCGGTGATGGAGCCAGCCGAATATTGGTCTCCGATTGACCAATATTACCCTGTTCGCCGTCACAATGCCTTCAATTCCCGTCGATCTGATGAACCAAACAATCAATTCCGACGGGCTCCTAGCGCTGTTTTTGAGACGCAAAATCCGCTATCCAGCCCCAAACGCGGTCATGACCGGGGAAATCGTCTGGAAAGGAAGTTTCCAACCCAATTGATGAAACCAGGGTTTCTTGAGGTTTTCTGACCGCCGGACCTACTTCTCCACGGCAGCGCGTCCGGTGGACAGCCTCAGGCAATTCCATTATAGTCGTGGGCGCTTCCCGCCGCTCCGCTTTCACCTGACAGCGGCAGCTAGAAAGAAACAAATCAAAGCAAAAGGCATTCACACGATGGCATACCTCTCTATCCAGGATCAGCGTTTCCAAATTGAAGCTGTCGTCTTTGACAAGGACGGCACCTTGATTGATTTCGACCATATTTGGGGCAAAAGAACCCACCAGGCTGTCGACACGCTCATGGCACACCTGGGCGAAAACAGCAGCTTACGAGAGGCGCTTTTCGCCTCCTGGGGCTATGACCCCGCCATCCGCCGCACCGTCGCCGATGGCCCCCTGGCGGTCGCTTCCACAGCCAAACTATACACCATCGCGGCCGCGGTGCTGTACCAGCACGGGTACGGTTGGGAGCGATCGGAGCGGTATATTCGAGAGATTTTCGCCCCGGTGATGTTAGCGCCCCTCTCGGCTGAGATGATCCGCC
>JAHEEY010000185.1 GCA_024640485.1 Chloroflexota bacterium
GCAGAAGCAGTATCAGTGACAGAAGGAAGACGATGCCTCGGGCCAACCAGATCCAGTCCTGTTCGCCCCAGCCGGCATGTTTGGTTTCCGCAGCCAGCTGCTGGAAGCGGGGCTGACTCAGGCCAAGGTCGGAGTTGATCACAAGGAAGGTCTGGTAGTCCGACATGTCGAAAGAAGCCCGGCAGGGAACGGGCTGACCGCCGTATTCGGCGCTGCAGTACCAGCTCATTCCGTTCACTAGTTCCGCGTCCAGGGCCAGGATGCTTCCTTCGAAGGAGAGCTGACACCGCAGCTGCTGGCTTTCATCGGATGGGGGTGTCAGGGTGCATGCTTCTGAGTCGGGGATGAATCGGATGTGCTGGTCTCCGCTGCCGATGAGGATGGAAGATGGCTGGGTCAGAACAGGCTCCCATGATTGCCGGGGGAAGGCGTTTTGGCCGAGGAGCAGAGCGACGATGCTGATGATCGTCCCGATGCCGACGATGCCGGCCCAGAGGAATAGGGACATGGCCACAGAGGCGGCATTGGGGTTGAAGCGCAGCAGGCGAGCCAGGCTCTTGTTTTCCGGCTCGGTGTCGCTGGCTGACGGATAGCCGGAAGAGGGGGTTCTGTCCCGGACAAGCATGTAGGCGCCGACAACCGCGGCGGCAATCAGGCTTACCAGAGCCAACAGCCCCAGGATGATGAGGAATTCAGACAGGCCAATGCTGGGAAATGAGGCCGAGCGGTCTTCAGACACGGCCGACGGCTCCCAGACGGGTTCAGCAGGCTGATCCGGCTGGGCAGCTGTGTGTGTGGGTGAGGTTTCCGTGAGCAGCTGCCCTTCGATCTTGAAGGTGCCGCAGGCGGCCAGGGTGCTAAGCGTGGCCAGGATGAACAGTATGAACAGTGTTTTCTTCATGATTGGTTGACTCCTTTCATCAATGTTCTACTCAGGTTACACTGTTCGATGTTTCACGGTTCTATAGCCAGGTAATTAAGTGGAAACAGGATGTATCAAAGGTGATACATCAATCTCTCGGCGCGGGCAGCTTTAAGCGGACGGTAACTACGGTGCCCTGGCCCTGGCGGCTGCGAAGACGGATGCTGCCTTTGTGGAGCTTAATGATGCGCCACGCCAGGGCCAAACCGAGGCCGCTGCCGGCGATGGCCTGTACGTTGCTCCCCCGGTAAAGCTCTTCAAAGACGCTCGGTTGGTCGGCGTCCGGGATTCCGATGCCGGTGTCAGCTACTTCGACGGCGGCCCATTGGCCGTCATCCGCGGCGCGCACGGCCACCTTGTCCCCAGGGGTGGAGTATTTCAGGGCGTTATCGAGGAGGTTGCGGAAGACGACAACCAGCATGTCGCGATCGCCGGAAATGTCGGCCAGGGGCCAGGGGGCTTGCTGGACAGCGAGGTCGATGGCCCGATCTGGATAGGCGGCACGGGCCAGCGCTACCGCATCGGCGAGGATTTCGGCCAGGGAGACAGGGGCCTGCTCGAGGCGGGGGGCTTCAAGTTCTGAGAGCCAGCGCATGTCCTCAACCAGCTTCTGCAGCCGTCCGGCCTGCTGCCCGATGCGGTCCAGGGAGGCTTGCTGCTGGCTGCTGATCTCAGGGGTGTGGCGCATGTTGGCGATACCCAACTTGATAATGGTCAGCGGGTTTTTGAGCTCGTGATCGAGCCGTCGGAAGAAGCGGCGGCGGGTCTCTTCCTGCATGTTCCGCTCAGCCTGGAAGGTGTCTTCGGCGCGGCCCTCGGCCCACCAGAAGGTGAGCAGGATGAAAGCAATGAGGGCGCTGCCGGCGAGCCCGGCGCGGGAAAACAGGCCGGCGGCATCGATCTGGTAGGTGCCGGACCAAACGAAATCGGCTATGGCACCGCGCTGGAAAAGATAGGCAATGGCGAAGGATAGCAGGGCCGGTATCAGGGCCAGCGAGAGGATGAGGGCTCTACGCATGTCCAACGACCTCATGGATGAAGCGGTAGCCGGTGCCGACGATGGTCTCTATGCAGCCTGGCTGATAGGCGCTGAGGGCTTTGCGGATTTCGGAGATGCGGATGTCGACGGCCCGAGTTTCGACGGCGTGCTCCCAGCCCCAGACTTCATCGAGCAGGCGCTGGCGGGTAACGATTTCACCAGGGTTGAGCATCAGGTGCTCGAGGACAGCGAAGGCGCGGGCGGTAAGAGAGAAGGCGTCATCGTCAAGTTTCGCCTGGCGGGTCTGGCGATCGATGCTGAGCTGGCCGCTGCGCAGGCGGCGGAAGCTGGAGAGCGGGGCGTCACCGCGGCGGGTGCGGCGCAGGACGGCTTCGATGCGGGCGATGAGCTCGATGGGGTCGAACGGTTTGTTCAGGTAGTCGTCGGCACCTTCCTGGAGGCTCATGGCCCGCTCGGCGGGCGTACCGACCTGAGTGAGGAGGATGACGGGGGTCCAGTTGCCGGCCTTGCGCAGGCGGCGGAGGAGCTCGCGGCCGTCCATATGGGGCATGAGGACATCGAGGATGATCAGATCGGGCGTGAGATGCTGCAGGGAGTCGAGGGCGCGCCGGCCGTCGGGGGCGGTGGCAACGGCAAAACCGGATCTCTCAAGAAGCGGCTTGAGCTCCGCCAGGAGATCGGCTTCGTCGTCGACTACCAATAGTGTGGGCTTGCTCATGGTGTCCCTCCTGCCAGCTTCTGGAATTGGACTATCTGGGTGAAGGCGCGTTGTTTGCCTGAACAGTATCTTATATCTAAACAGTGAAGAAGTCAGCATGATGCCGGCAGCGGAAGACGGCTGGGCTAGAGCAGGCTTGCATGATTGCCGGGGGACGGCGATTGGGCGGGAGGGGGAATGCGCATTTTCGAGGGGGGTGAACGGCTTTGGCTCTGCCGCTTGGGAGATCGGCGCGTTTATTCGATGTAGGTCAGGCGCTGGTGTGGTTCTGGGGGGAGATCGATGGTGATGGTATCGCCTGGCCGAACCTCGCCGCCGGCCAAGACAATCCCCATTACGCCTGCTTTGCGGATAAGGTTGCCATCTTCATCTTGATCCAACACAGCTTTCAGCACCCCTTTCTGGAAATCATCTATCTGGTGGCAGGGGTTGCGCAGTCCGGTCAGCTCAACTACCGCCTCGCCGCCCAATCTCAGCTTCGCGCCGGCCGGCAGACCCAGCAGATCGATTCCCCGCGTGGTGATATTTTCGCCTAGCTGGCCAGGGGCTACGGAAAACCCCTGCTGGTTCAAAGCGTCAAGCAGCTCAGCGTGAATCAGATGCACCTGGCGCAGATTTGGACGGGCGGGATCCTTTTTGAGAAGGTAGAGGTGTTTAATCGTTTTTCCCGCATGGGCGTCCCCCTCAATACCTATACCTCTAACCAGTTTTACTGACGGCTGGTTTGGCTTGCTAAAGCTATGCTGCCCACTGCTGCTCACGGCTATGACGGACCGATGCATATACCACCTCCGATGCGCCAACAGATTACCGGTCAGCCGCCAGAAAAGCAAGTATTGATTCCCGCAAACGGCTCATATCGGTGAGGTGCTGATCTGCGCTCAGCTTTGGGGCGGTTCTTGTTGTTGTTCCGGCTGAGCTACGCGTATTGCAGGTAGCATACCCAATATAAGAGATTGTCCAGAATTCCCTGCCAGATAACGCTAATTTGGGTAATATCAAGTAAGCGTTCTTATTGATATGAATTTTCCCTCCCGGAGAGTAAATGACAGACAAAACAGTTGAAGAAATTCTCGGCCAGCTTGAAGCGCTGGGCAACGAGACGGTGCGTGCCCGAAACAAAAAGAATGGCGCCGGCGATAATCAGTTCGGCGTGAAGCTCGGTGACATTCGGAAGCTGGCTAAAGCGATTAAAACCAATCATGAGTTAGCCCTGGCCCTTTGGGAGACAGAGAATGTCGAGGCACGGCTCCTGGCAATGCTTCTGATCAAACCAGGAAACTTATCAGTCGAAGAGATGGATCGGATGGTGCGTTCGGCCACCTTTGCCCAAGTTGCGGATTGGTTCAACGCCTATGTGGTTAAAAAGCACCCTGAGAAGGAAACGCTGCGTCAGGCGTGGATGACGGCTGCCGATCCCTGGGCCGCTCGTGCCGGGTGGGGGCTCTCCTCGGAGCGAATCGGCAGCAGCCCGGAGGGGCTAGACCTTCCAGCGCTTCTGAATCGCATCCAGTCGGACATGAAAGGGGCTGCTCCGGAAGTGCAGTGGACTATGAATTTCTGCCTTGCGGGAATCGGCATTCACTTCCCTGAGCATCGCGAACGAGCAGTGGCCATCGGCGAAGATCTGGGAATCTATCGGGATTATCCTGTTTCCAAGGGGTGTACCTCACCCTTCGCCCCAATCTGGATCAATGAGATGGTCAGCCGGCAAGGTTGAGCGATGCCGCTTGCCCGCCACGGCATGCCGGCATGGTGCCCAACAGACGGCTGCGGCGGCTCCTTTCAATCCGCTTAATGAAACAGCCCCCTTGTCCGTCACGATCATACCTTGCCGCTGACAGGCACCTCCTGAAAGAACCGCTCGATCAGCGCCAGGCTCTGCTCAGTCCTGAACAAGCCGCCGGTCATATGATCCATGCCCTGGAGGGTAAGGGTCTCCGCCTGCTGGTAGAATGCCTTCAGCCTCGCCCGTTCTTCCTGGTTGATCACCTGGTCCTGGTCTGACTCGATGATCAGGACGCGCCCGCCCCAATCATCCAGGTCATGGGGCTCAAAGTGGTAGTTTCCGAAATAGTCGGTGAGGATGGTCGCTCTGGAAACCAGATACGGCTTGGTCACCAGGTCGGAGTGGTACATCTCCTGGAAATACGCCTGCCAGAAGAGCCGCTCCGCGGGGAGGGTGTTGGGGATTTCGGCGCTGAGCTGTTTCTTCAGCCATTTCAGGCTCAAAGCCACCGACAGCCAGCGAGGCATCAACCCGAATATTCTTGCCCGCCGTTGGAAGAGCCGGGCATAGGGCGGGCTGGGCAGCATCGAGAGGAACAGGACCAGCGAGAGCACCCGTTCCGGGCATCGCCGGATGAGGCACTGCCCCAGCATGCCCCCATTGGAGACGCCGAAGAGATGGACGGCGGCGATCTCTTCCCGGTCTAAAATCGCCACAATGGCGTCCAGCGCCTCGGCCACACGAACCACCCCTGCCGGGATGGTGGGTGCCACCACCCGGAAGCGTTCTTCCAGCACCTGAATATAGCGAAACAGGGACTCCGCCGGCCCGCCGCCGCCGTGGAGCACCAGGATAACCTCATCCCCGGTGCCGCCGATCAGGTAGGACCATCGGACACCGGCTGACTGCAGCTCTCTTGGGGTATGGTTAAGACGAAACTGGGTCAGCTGACTCTTGTAAGGTTCTGTCGCGCTGGGATACAGCGCGTCAAAGCGCATGTTCATGGCATCCCCCATTATATCCCGCGGCGGTATCCAGACAGAGCCTGGACAGCCACGTTCTTGATCACAGCATACCTTATCTACTAACTTCCCTCAGACCAACCCCTGCTGGTGACATTGACGCCGCCCGGCGCCGTACAACAGATTGTCTGAAGCAGTTACCGTATCCCGGGATATGTTGAAGTCAGCTTGTTTTGGGCCGGAATCTGAGGGTTCGATAATTACAGTATAGTTGAGTGATGGAGAGAAATCAATCGGGTGAAATCCTTCGCTGCGGAGCGCCGCAGGCTGCTGTTTTCCCCTATTGAAGCAGGGACAATGACCCATGCCTTTCAGCTGTTTTTTCAGGGGAATCCGGGCGGTTTTATGTGGAAGCTGTCTTCGGTTTCGCGCGATAGGGGGAGGGGGAAAACGTTCCATGGTGTCTTCCAATGTATGGTTTGCCGCCGATGCCGCCAGCCTCCTGTCGATTTCAGGATAGACTGCGCATATGTCGGCAAATCATCAGACCATGGGCGCGGCAGGCTGAACAGCCGGCAGCGTATGGGCTATCCAGCGGATCGATGATGGGAGCGTTTTTGCGGCGGCCTGAGAAGGCAGAAGTGCAGTAGGTGGGTTTCCGGGTGGGGATCGCCCCAAAACATCGCTTGCTCTGTGAAACTCAAACGGCATGAACCGAAAGCGACTTACTTATTCGCCCGAGGCTGATCTTGCCCTTCACCGGTGCCGGGGGCAGACTGGCCAGGTTTCTTCCCGGCAGTTTGCTCTCTGTTCCGCCTTATCCTGGGCGACACCTACGGCTATCGCCGCTGTGCCCAGCAGGACGGCAGGACGAAGTCAATACACGATTGCTGAATCAGCTGGCGTGTTTGAAATCGCCGTTCGACGGTTTAGAAAGCAGAAGCTGTTCACGCAGCTTTTCGTTTTCAGCGACCAGATCGTCGATGATCTGCTCCTTTGAGCTGCCAGGATCGCTGAGCCGGCTCCTACGGCCGTTTTCAACAGGCAGGTCGCTGACAAGCTCTGCTGGCGTTCGCTGCCAGAAGAAGCCGCTGTTCCACACATTCACTTTGCAGCGTGTTTCATGTTTGCGTCCAAGTAGATCGGTGAACTGCACGTTGTAATGCTGATTGTCCCGATCGTAGCCAACGAACTGGAAGGAGACCTCAATCGGCTCGCCTCCGACCCGCCGGATCTCTTCTTTGATGCGCTCTTTGTTCCTCTGATCGCGGATGGACATAAATAGCGCAATTGCTGCCACAACCAGTATAAGTAATCCAATTCCAACCAGGGGTTCCATACTATGCCTCCGGTTGCCCGACTTATGCAGGCATCTCACAAATGGTAAGGTGTCTACATTTAACAATACGGCAGTTTGACCCCGTAAGTTGCACCTGCCGGATGGGACAGCCTCCACATATCCTGGAGAGGCAGATGTGGGCGTCGTCTTTGGTGCCGCGGAACCCGTTATCGAGCGCCTGGCCCAAAGGTAGGGGGAGGCAAGCTTCGAAAATCTGAAGGATATGGGGGGAAAGCTGGGGCGAGGGTAATGGCTTCCCGGCCGATAGCAGACAGCGGTCGTAGAAGTGGGGATCGCCCTCCTGCGCCCAGGCATTACCTTTTGGCTGACCTTTGCGGCCAATTCTGGGATCTCAAACAGTTGATCTGTCACCCATGAGGCGAACAGGGAATGTGTGATCCTATGGAAAGAGAGGCGACAAAAGATAGCTTGCGTTTTTCGATAGATGTTCATAAGCTATCAATCACAACAACCTTTAGTTGAAAGGAGGAAGGATCGTGTTGACTGCGACCGTCTTTGAAATTATAGACAGAATCGGTGAACGCCCTTCTCTGCAGGGAGATATCCGAAGGGATTTCCGTTTCGGTGAGCGCGCGCAGCTGCCTGTTGGAGAGATTTTGGAGAATCCGTACATTAGTTTGTATGGACTCGATTTTGAGAATAGGCGGGCCGCGTTTGTCGAGACCCCAGCGGATGTGGACCTCTCTCAAGCCGCCTTCTATTTCGGCACGCAATTTGAAAAAGCAACGCGAGCATTGACTATCCCTTTTGAGGCCATGATACAGCTGGCGGAATCTGTCCCGATGGATGACAGCCGGCTCATCTTCATCCATTCTACCGGCCGCTGTGGGTCAACCCTTGCCAGCCAGATATTTGCCCAGGTGCCGGGTGTGATGAACATCTCGGAACCTTACGCGCTGTCGCAGCTGGTGATCGCACGCAATACAAAGAAGGCGGCGGAGGATGAACTTGTGCCGCTGTTTGCGGCGACCATCCGCCTTCTGTGCAAACAGGCAGCGGGGACCGCCTGGGTGGTAAAGGGACAGAGTTTTGTCATTGAACTGGGTGACTGGCTGCACAGGCTGTATCCCCGCAGCAGGAATATCTTCCTGTATCGGCACGCCGAGACCTGGCTGCTGTCTGGCCTGAGAGCGTATGGCCGCGGCGCTGAAGAGGCCGAAGACACAAACATGGAAAGAGAGAAGCAGAGACGGGGTGTGCTGGGGCCGCTGGTGCCGGCAATCGCCCAGTATGATCCTGACCTGTTCCTCTCCCATGCCGGCTGCCTGTCGCTGATGTGGCTAACCGCTATGGAGCGGTATGTGGCGTACTGCAACATGGGCATGGAGATGCTGGCGATTCGATATGCCAGCTGGCTGTCGGCTCCTGGCGAGACGGCGGAGGCGATGCTCGATTACTGCGGGTGCAAACCAGCCGATATGGACGCCGTTTACCAGACGTTGAATCGAGATTCGCAAGCGGACACCCATCTGTCCAGGGACGTGCTGGAACAGCGCAAGCGAGCGCTGACCGAAGTTGAGTTAGGGGATCTGCGGCGGCATCTGCAACAGCATGCTTTTATCCATGAGGCAGATTATGAGGTGCCGAATACGCTGAAGCTGTAAGGTGTGGGGCCTCTCCTCAGGTTGTTAGCCGGAAAGCAACAAACGACTCTCGCCAGCGGATGAGCGGCGAGAGTCTCGTTGGTTCATGTCAGGGAGGCCCGGGGTTACGGAGAAGCCCGCAGGCACGCCGGCAGGAAACAGCCGCCCTGTTTACCTCCTCAGATGCAATCGTCTATACAGCCGCGCTATCACTCAATTGGATTGAAGTATGCCGAATTGAACCGCACCGTGCGGTCATATCCAATGGAGGGCAGCGGCGAGAATCGACGGAATGCCGCGCTTTTTATCTGGAAATCGCCCAAGACCGTCGGGTTGTGGAAAATAAGCAGATATGGGAAACTGGGATCATTCGCGCGGGAGCGAAGCGAGGGTGCGGGTTACGTGTGATTCATCCGTAAGGTGAGTCGCGATTGGAGCAAACCGAACAGAGGGAGGTTGCGCATGAG
>JAHEEY010000628.1 GCA_024640485.1 Chloroflexota bacterium
AGCCGCGACCTGGGTGAACAGCGAGTAGCCATGGCTTTGGCCAGCCGGCGGCTGGGCAAGCGGGTGCTGGAAGCATCTCAGCTCAGCAAGCGGTACGACAGCCTGGAGCTGTTCCATGACCTTGAGTTCAACCTTGATCCCGGCGACCGCATCGGCATTATCGGCCCAAACGGCGCCGGCAAGAGCACCTTGCTCGATGTCCTAACCGGCTACACTCTCCCGGACCGCGGCACCATCAACTGGGGAAGCACCGTCCATCTGGGCTACTATGATCAGCAGAGCCGGGCGCTGCAGGATGATATGAAGGTGCACGAGTTCATTGAGTCAAAGGCATCATTGATCCAGACCGATGACGGCAACCGCATCGAAGCTGCCCAAATGCTGGAGTGGTTCTTGTTTACCCGCCCGGAACAGCAGGCGAAAATCGGCAGCCTCAGCGGCGGCGAACGTCGCCGGCTTTACATGCTTTACACTTTGATTCTCCAACCCAATGTCCTCTTCCTGGATGAGCCCACCAACGACTTGGATATTCAGACCCTGGCGGTGCTGGAGCAGTTCCTGGATCATTTCAGCGGCTGCCTGATTGTGGTCAGTCATGACCGCTACTTCCTGGATCGCAATGTCGACTTCCTATTCAGCTTTGAAGATGGTGTCCTGGGCAGCCGCTACCCCACCCCATACGAGAACTACCGCCTCCTGCGAGATGAAGCGCGCGCACACGCCGTCGCTGAAAGCAGCGGCAAAGCAACCAGCAGCGCACCGAAGGGCAGGTCAGACCGTCCCCGCAAGCTGACCTGGAAGGAGCGCCAGGAACTGGGCGACCTGGAAACCAGGATCGCGGAACTGGAAGGGCGCATTAAGCGAGTGGAAAGCAGTATCAACGGGGTTGGCGATGATTTCATGCGCCTCAATGCTCTGGCTGCCGAGTTGGAACAGGCCCAGGTTTCACTGGCGCAAGTGGAAGAACGATGGTTGGAGCTGTCGGAAATCGCCGACAATGAATGATGCTTATCTTGTCAATGACCGCCGATGTGCCGGCAGAGACCGATCATTTGCGATCCAGAAAGTCAAACATCATACTGAAGGCCAATTCAATTGTTTCACGTCTGACCTCATACCGGCGCCCTTCCAGACTGATAGTCACCTGAACCAGCCGGGCTAATCGCAGCGCATCCAGGTGATGAACCACCGTTGGCGGCCGAAGCCGCAAGCGGCGGGACAGTTCCGTTGGCGTCGACGGGCCGTCAGAGAGGATGCGCATGATTCGCAGCCGGGTAGGGTCAGCCATCGCCTTTAGCGCCTGGTGCAGCAGTTCGGGAACAGATTCCCCTGGAACCAGGGATGCCGCCGGCGGCCGGGCGCCAAACATGAACAGCCAATCCTGGCTGGTTTCCACAGAGGTAAACAACGTCAGCGGGGTGATCCAGAAAGAAGGAATCATGTTGACTTGGGGAATCTGATCGGTGTCAAGGTAATCGAAACGCAGCCCTTGTGAGAGCTCTTCAATCAACGCCAGGAACGGCATCTCGGCGGCCATACCTTTGGCCCGTTCAACTGTCTCTTCCAATGCGGGCCGGATGCGGGCCTCTTCCTCAGCAAAAAACACCTCGTAGTATGTGGTGATCGCTTCTAGCCATTGGTAGCCAAACGCTTCCGCTTCCGCCCACATATCCAGTTCTCTGACCAGTTCTTCATCAGAGATCTTCTTCTTCTTGCCCATGTCCCGGTTCATCTTGCGGTGCAGCTCATGCAGAAGCAGCTTGTCCGGCTCGCTCCAACTCCCCTTCTCCTGCACCGCGCTCAGCAGCTCCCGGGTCTGTTCCGGCTTGGAACAGCAGTGAACTTCAGAAAGACGCGCCGCCGGTGGGATTTCGGCGATGCGCTTAAGCAATGAGGCGCTGTCTTTGGGGCCGGGTTGGTTGGCCAGCCAGGGGATTGCCGCCAGCTGTCCTTTGAAATATCGCTGCATAAAATCACGGCTGTCAACTGGGAGCCGGGAGCGCACGCCTGCCGCCCATTGGCCTCGAAGGCCGAAAGTCGCTGGATCATGCAGAACGTCCAGACTGACAAACAGGTCAAAGCCAGTTCCGATATCCCATTTCAGCTGTGGTGTTTTCATTGCATTGCGCTCCGTCATTGTCTTGGGTCCGGCCCTGGCTGGCAGAGCGTGGGCTGGTCAACCATTACATGCGCCAAGTGGCGTCGCCGAAGAATCCGCCGTGATCTTTGCTCAAAAAAGCGGCCACGTCGGCCCGAATATCCCCCAGCCGAAATGATGGTCCGTGGCCAGGATAGCAGATGGTGTCATCATCCCAAGGCAATACCAGCTGCCGCAGCGTCTGCAGCGTCGTTTGAAATCCCTGGTGTGACCAGCTCTTGCCCGGACCGCCCTCAAAAATCGTATCGCCGACGATGACCCGATGGTCCCCCTCCAGGGCAAAACATATCTGATCGCCGATGTGTCCCGGGGCATAATGGACGGCTAACCGCAGATCTCCCACCGGCACCACGTCGCCATCGGCCAACCATTGATCGGC
>JAHEEY010000629.1 GCA_024640485.1 Chloroflexota bacterium
ATTGATGTGACTGCCGCCATCACTCAGGGAGGCGGAATTGGGCGGTTCACTCGAGAGTTGGTGAAAGCCCTGGCAGACGCTGACCATGACAACCAATACCGTCTATTTTCTGCCAAGCAGCCTGCCAAACTGCCGGTGGCTGATCCACTGCCCCATGCTGCCAATGTCGTCTATCGGCCCGCACCTCTCGATGAACGATGGCTTTATCGTTTCTGGTACCGGCTGCGGCTGCCCCTGAATGTGCAGTGGGTGACCGGACCGCTCGATCTGTTCCATTCGCCGGATTTTGTGCTGCCCCCGGTGGCGGGGAATATCCCAACCCTGCTGACGGTTCATGATCTCTCCTTCGTCCACTACCCAGAGACGTTTCCCAAGGCGCTGGTTGATTATCTGAACAAGGTAGTGCCCTGGTCTATCGGTCGGGCCACTCACGTACTGGCAGACTCAATCTCGACCAAACGTGACCTGACTGAGGTGTGGCAGATACCGGACGAGAAAATCACGGTCATGTATGGGGGCGTAAACGACAGTTTCAAGCCAATCAGGGACCGCGGTCGGCTGCGGAAGATGAGGGCCAAATACGGCATTGGTGATCAGCCATACGTGTTGAGCGTGGGCACCCTGCAGCCGCGCAAAAACTATCAGATGCTGGTGAAGGCATTCCGCTCTGTGGCGGAGCAGAACCCGCACAATTTGATCATCGCTGGTGGCAAGGGATGGCTGTACGATGATATGCTGGCTGAAGTGGCCCGCCAGGGATTGAATGATCGGGTTCGATTCATCGGATTCGTGAGTGATGAAGAGTTGCCCGATCTATACAGCGACGCTTCGCTCTTCGTCTTTCCCAGCATTTACGAGGGGTTTGGCCTGCCGCTGCTGGAGGCGATGGCCTGCGGCACGCCGGTACTCACGTCCAACGCATCCAGCCTGCCTGAGGTAGTTGCCGCTGGTTCGGGCTCAGAGGCGGCGGTTCAGCTCTCTCCTCACGATCAAGACAGCTGGACTGAGGCTGTGAACAGGCTGCTGGCAGATCCAGACAAATGCCGTCAGCTGGTCGCCGCCGGAGAGCGGCAGGTGGAGCGGTTTTCCTGGGGTAAGGCGGCTGAACAAATGCTGGGTATCTATCAGCGGCTGCTAGACACTTAGCAGCCGAATGCATTCCAGTTTAGGGCTAGATCAGCCAGCTGCCCTCCAGGCGAAGGAGCCAAGCCTTGGTTTCCAATCCCCCGGGCGCGGAAAACCCGTGCAGTTTGCCATCGCTGCCTAACACCCTGTGGCATGGAATGATAATCGGGATCGGGTTGGTGGCATTGGCCCGACCTACCGCCCGGACCGCTTTCGGCTTGCCTACTTGTCGGGCGATGTCGCCGTAGCGGCAGACACGTCCGTAAGGAATGGCATAGACTGCCCGCAGCGCCTGTTCTTGAAAGGGCGTCATCACTGACCAATCGATCGGCAGATCAAATTGAGTCAGCTCCTTTCTGAAATAGGCTGACAGCTGTTCAACGGCCGACCTGACCCTGTCCGGGGCGAAGATCGGTTGGCAGCCGGTCAATCTTGCCGTTTCAGCTTCAAAACGCTCTCTGTCCGGCCAAAGCGAAACCCTACATACACCTTTCTCGGTTGCCGCAATCCAAATGGGTCCCACGGGGGACTCCTCCAACTTGCCCATCCAGCAGGCAGTGTGCGCGCTCATTTGGTTGAACCCCCAGATGAGCCCACTATCCCAGGGATGTGGCGTATGATGTAGGCGGCAATGCCGAAAGCTACCGCTACGTTCAGTGACTGCTTCTGCCCCTGCATCGGTATCCATAGGGTCCGATCACACAACGCCACTATGCCCGGATCGACGCCCGAGATTTCGTTGCCCATCACCAGGGCAATAGGCTGCGACGGAGCGGCGGCGGCTGCTTCCACCAGAGGTTGCGCATTTGGGCTGCCTTCAATGGCCCACAGCTGGAACCCGCGCTGCTTCAAACCCGCCGCCGCGTCGACCCCATTCTTATACTGAGTCCAGGGAATCGAAATCTCGGCGCCGAGGGATGTCTTTGCCAGCTGCGGATGATTGGGGTTGGTACTGATGCCGCAGAGGTGCAGATGGGCGATGCCGGCGCCGTCGGCAGTCCGGAAGATGGAGCCCACATTGTAGACGCTGCGGATATTGTCCAGCAGCGCCTCAACTACCGGACCTTCCGCCCGAACTGGAAGATGGTCAACCTGATGATTGGTATGGACTGAGACGACCTCGGTTGGCGCGCCGCAGTGGGGGCACGCTTCACCCAATGAGGAATCGAGTTTAACCGGGAATCGAAACCTGCAGGTAGGTTCCGGGCATTGCCGGACGATGAAGGTTGATTCAGACATAATTGTTCGTCATCGTGACCCCGCTTTAAGCAGTCCCCATCGGCAGGCGGGATTCAGCTGATCCGTCGGCTCTCTTGTCGGCGGCTAGCCTTGTTTCTCGTCAGGCCTCATGGACAGCCGGTACTCCAGTGAACTGGGCCCAGCAAAGCCGAACTGCTTGTAAAACCCGTGG
>JAHEEY010000186.1 GCA_024640485.1 Chloroflexota bacterium
CTGCACCAATTGGTGGACGCCGGCAATACCGTGATTGTGATTGAGCACAATCTGGATGTGGTCAAGACGGCAGATTACATCATTGATCTGGGACCGGAAGGCGGGGATGGCGGTGGGCAGGTAGTCGCCGCCGGTACCCCGGAGGAGTTAACCATGGTTGAGGCGAGCTACACCGGCCGCTTTCTGAGAGATATGGTGAAGGTACCAGTCAATTAAGCCCCCACTGCGATGCGATTGGCGGTGATAACCGAAAGCCCCCAAATCTGGGGGCTTTCTGCTGTTTGTTTAGTGGCGGAGCCAGATGCGGCTGAACTAGGAGGCAGAGTCCGACGGCGGCAGGTGTGACCACTCGCGGCCGATGTTCTTTTTCATCTTTTCTTTGTAAGCCAGCTCCAAATCTATGCCGGCATAGTTAGCCAGCTTTAAGGTGTAGGCCAGAAGATCCGCCAGTTCGCCGCGCAGCGATTCTCGATTCCTGTCAATCGCTTCTTTATGTGCCTCAGCAGGCGTATACCCAGTTTCTGTCAGACGTTTCCGATCCCGCCACATTTTTACCAGTTCGCCGGCGATCTCACCCATCTCTTCGGTAAGCAGGATGTAATTGAAGAACATATCGGGGTCGAACTGCTTGCTGTCGTCCAGCTGACGATGAAACTGCTGGAAATCAGTCAGGCTGCCGTTCTTGAGCAGTTCGCGCTGAGTCTCAACCGGTGAACGAACTTCTGACTGCTTGGCCAAGGCTTCATCAATGAGGCTGGTGACAAGATCAAGGTCTTCCGTCCGGGCCAGGAAGTCCAGGTCAGTTGTGTCGATGATCAGCACCGCGGGATCCTTCAGATTCGAGAGCCAGGCATCGTAGGCGATGGTCAGTTCCCTGATGTACTCGGGATCCATGTCCCGCTCGTACGGCCGATCGCGCAGCGTGATCCGCCGCATTGTTACTTCATGGCTGGCCCGAAGATAGACGATCAGATCTGGCTTGGGGATCTTTTCCCCCAAAGCGACATGGACGCGGCCGTACATGGCCAGTTCATCGTCCTTCAGGTTGAGCCAGGCGAACAGCTCGTCTTTGGCAAAGGTGTAGTCAGAAACCAGATAACCCTTGCTCAATGCTTCTGGGACCGCCTGGTGCTGTTGATGATAGCGGCTCAGCAGAAAGAATAGCTGGGTCTGGAAGGCGTAGCGTTCCCGCTCTTTGTAGAACTTGGCCAGAAACGGGTTCTCCTCGAATACTTCCAGGAGAAGAGAGGCGTCAAAGCGCTGCTGAATAAGCCGGGCCAAGGTGGTTTTGCCAACGCCAATAACGCCTTCAATTGCGATGTACTTTTTGCTCATGATTGAATGTCCAACTTCTCCATGCTTGCATATGGGTGCAAGCCTATCAAATAATCTGCAGGGCGAGGCCAACGATGAAGCCCAGGCTAAGGCCTCCGGCCACATCTGTCAGGAAATGACGCGCAAGCGCCACTCGGGCCACGGAAACCGCAATCGCCCAAAGCAGCCAGAATATCAGCAGTCGTGGGTCAGCGGCGGCAAGGGTTACCGCCACGGCGGCTGCGCGGGCGGCATGACCCGAAGGAAAGGCGTATTTGTCTGCGGAAATGGCCATACGAGATTCGCTGGGCCGCTGACGCCGGAAGATGCTCTTAGCGATGAATACCAGCAGTGCGGTGGCGGCGACCGTGGTCAAAAGCTGCCATCCCAGCTGACGTCGCTGCCATAACAGCCAGGCGATCACCACCAGCCAGAGCCAACTGTCCCCGCTCCGGGCAAGAATCCAGGCAATGCCATGCGTAAGCCGATGGTCGACCTGCTGCGACAGCCGGCTGGACCACTCCTTGTCACGATCGATGATTTCCGACAGCTTCATGAGCGCGCGGCTACCCGTTGAGGCGGGCGATTTCGGCCCTCAGTAAATCGATCTGGTGAGGCTTGTCCCCGTCCATGGCCATTTCCGGGGGAGCGTCAGTGACGACTTTTAGCGGCGCTCCGATGAGCCGAAGGCCGGTTTCTTCGATGTCAGCGATACTCAGCTGGCGGGTAAGCAGCTTGAATAGCACTTTCAGGCCCACCCCTTGGGCGATCTTCCAGGCATGCTTTCTGGCATTAGCCAGCATATCCCACAGCTTACGGTTGCGGTGGACGATATCAAACTTCATGATCATAAAGTCCCCGCCGGCCACATTGACCCCTTTCAGCTTGACAAAGGTGCGGTTGGAGGTGGGATAGCGCGCTTCCATCGCTTCCTGGGATACCAATATGTAATAGGCGCCTTGGTCCAGCGGCTGCTGCTTCTCCACAAACGCATCGATCATCTCCCCGGTGATCATGGGCACATCTGCCGAGCAAGCGATGAACTCTGCCGCCGCCGGCCGGTTTTCACTCAGCCAGTCAACCGCGGCGATGGCATTATTGATCAAGCTGCCGTGGTCTGGCAGATGGTGGACTGGGCGCTTGAAGCTCATCCCCATGTCATCGCCAAGGCCGGCGACAACGATTTCTTCTACGTACTTCGAGTCCTGCAAGGCATCGACTACCCGCTCCAACATGGTCCGGCCGCCCATATCCAGAACGGCTTTGGATCCGCCCTGGGTGTAGGCGTACAGAGGCTCTTCCGGTTGTGGAAACCCACCCGCGGTGATAATGCAATCCATGTTTCCTCCTGATGCGGCTCTTGAATCTGTCTGTCTTGGCGGCTGACTGCCTGCTGGCAGAAATCAGCGCTGCCGTTGAAACGCGATCTGCTACAGTCTGTGAACGGTTGGTTTCATCTCCAGCTGCAGCAGTAGCTCATTCAGCTCAGCATGGGTCAACGGCCGGCCCTTGCCGGCTGCCGCCGTCAGCGCGGCCTCCATCATATTGGTGCCAAACGAGCGCCCTTCCAGCTGTGGCGTGGTGGTCACAATCGTACGGACACCCCGCTCCCGGAACATCTCAATATCGTTGAGGGTCGTGGTATTGGTGACGATCACTTTGCCGCTGAGGTCCTCGGGCATATGCCGTTTGATGTAATGGCAGTCGCCGGCGATAACATTGGCCCATTCGTACCATTTCCCGTATTTGGGAATGATCTCGTCCTGTTTCTCACCGGTTGGGTAGATCATGCTGATCGGCAGCCGGCCGGCAACGGGCATCAGCAGCCGTGACATCCACCGCAGCTGATTCAAGGTGCGGATGGGGATCGGGATGCCTAGCGCGAACATCAGATCGGCGCAGACCACTTCATAATCCTTCTCAAAAAAGGCCATCGCCATGCCAAAACGGTCTACGGCAGCAGTCAGCAATACCCTGCCGGAAGCGAACTCCGGGCCGAGCTCAGAGATGAGGGCGTTGACCACATGCCGCTCCAGGGTATTCTTCAGCCCGCCGCCATCCACGACTGGCGTCTTCTTGACATTCTTGATCAACTTGTGAGCGGCATATAACGGGTATTTCTTTCCTTCGATTTCCACCCACAGGTCGATTCCGCCCACGCCCAGAGCGTCAACCTGTCCGTCAAGCTCGGTGAAACGCGCCGTGGCCTTCTCGATATCGCCATCTGTACCCTGCCGCTCAATTGAAACTCGTTCGCCCAGCAACTCTACTTCCACAGCTTTATCCCGCTGGGAACTGCCTAGACTTACACTGACTGCACGTTTCATTGTTCCTCCGAACTACCGCGCCGCAGCCGCTCCTGGCCAGAACTGATGGGCAGCTTGCGGATAGATGAATTTGCTTCTCAATCAAAGCAAAGGGGCTGTTCCTATAGCGGATTGCCACTCTGCAGAGCCGATTTGCGAATTGTACCGGCTTTAATCCTTTATGAAAACCGGATAGTAATATCTGAATAGCTTCCGAATTGCGGTGTCGATTTGGCCGTCGCTGAACACAGTTTTGACCTGATCGCTGCCCGCAGATGCCGGCGGTGAGCTGATGATCCCGCTGGCAGTCAGTGGAACGGTGATCGTGAAACTGATGTCGCGGCTCTCTTGAGCATTCAAAGACGGGAAATGCCATCGCAGCAAAGATCCCTCACGAGTGAAAGGCAGTGTGGCGGTAACGAAAGAGCTCCCTGTTGGGATACTGTCAGTTAGGACCACCGCAGTCGTTTCGGAAATAGGATCGAAGTGAGTGATGGTGAGGTTGTACGCCGCTGTCCCCCCTTGAAGCACCGATGCAGGTCCGCTCTTCACAAGTTCAAGTGAATGGTAAAGCTGTGTCAGCGCGTTGGGGCCGTCGATTCGGCCATATCCGAACACATGATTTGGGACATCCGTGGAACTGTCCCCGCCGCACCCTTGGCTGGTTGTTAAGGGGACTGCGGATCTTGTAACGACCATCTCAATGGCATCCACATGCCCCGCTATTTCCGGCCGGGCGGAAATCAGTAGGGCGATCAGCCCGGCGACATGCGGCCCAGCCATGCTGGTCCCGCTCATGCTGCCGAAGCTTGTGCCCGGGATCGCTGAGCGGACCCCAACCCCCGGGGCTGAAATGTCCGGCTTCATCCGGCCGCTGCCGTCAATGGTCACTGGACCTCTGCCGCTGAAGCTGGCGATGTTGTCGCCGCTGTCGGTCGCCGCCACAGTGAAGGAAGCATCGTATATGGCCGCCGGGTCACGAACGGTGCTGCAGCTGGGGCCGGAGTTCCCGGCGGAATGGACGGTCACAATCCCTGCCGCCCTGACGCTGTTTACAACCGATAGCAGCACGGTTGGATCAGTGCAGCCTTCAGACGGTGGACATGCCCAGGAGTTGTTGATCACATCTGGCGCCATAGCGGGGTCTGCGTTTTCGTTGTTCAAATCGGTGGGGGCGACGAACCATTGATAGCATTCGGCATAGGTGCTCGGCTTGCCCCATCCCGCATTCATATTGCGGCAGCCGATCCAGCGTGCGCCTGGGGCCACGCCTATCTGATTGCTGCCGCCGTCATCGCCAATCATGGTGCCCATGGTGTGGGTGCCGTGGCCATGGTCGTCACAGGGAACCGGCGAGTCGGCGCCGCAGCTGCTCCCAGCTTCGTGAATGGCATCATGCCAGCTGTAGTCGTGGCTAGCTGTGGTCCTACCGTTCCAGCCTCGGTAAGCGGCTTGCAGCGCTGGGTGGTCCCAATCGTATCCGGTGTCTTGTCCGCCGATCACCACCCCTTGCCCCGTAAATCCGGCATTCCACAGCTCCGGCGCGCCCACCTTGTTGATATTCCATTCGATAGTAGTCGGCGCCAGAAGCTGTTGGCTGATGGCCGCCTCGGCCGGTTGGGAGGCTCTCACGGCAGGGTTGGCGAATAAGTGCGAGACCTCGGCACGTTGGGCCAGTTTCTCTATTAGCGACTGGTCTCCTTTCACCCAGATCATGTTGGCGATCCAGAATGATTGATGCTCGATGCCTGCGGCCTCAAGATCGGCCAGTAGATCGGATTGGGTGCGCTGCGCCACTGCCTGCAGCTGGTGGTAGACAAACGTCCCCTTTTCCACCTTGGTCTGCATCGAACTGGCCTGGCTCAGATCCGCCTGTTCTGTCAGCATCAACAAGAATTCTGCGGATTTGTTTGACTCCGCTGTCGCCAAAACCCAGGGGTCTACTTTGCTTTTCCAGGAAGCGTCAGCCGCAGCCTGGGATACTTGCAGCAGTGCCGCCAGGAGCATCGCCGCCGAACAGATAACTGCCGCCACCCCTATCAGCCTACGCATTTAACTCACCTCGCTGGCCAAACCTTTCCTTGAATCGATCCATATCAGGTCCCCCAATCTCGAAGATAACGGAAATCATGACTGACGGTGCGGTCGCTGATCTTGGGGATTACCGGCAGCGCCCGCTTATATTGCGAACGCCGCACCATGCCGCTGATCTTGTCCACCAATTCGGCTTCAAACCCTGAGCGAATCAGCTCTTCACGCGAATACCGCTCATCTACCATCTTGTAAAGCAAGCTGTCTGCCTGCTGGTAGCTGAAGCCGAAGTCATCTTCATCCGTCTGGCCAGGGATAAGATCCGCGGAAGGCGCTTTATTAAGGATTGCCTCGGGCACGCCCATCGCCTGGGAAAGCTGCCGCACTTGGCCTTTGTAAAGATCGCCGATGGGATTAATCGCCGAGGCTAAATCTCCGAAAATGGTGCCGTAGCCCAGGAGCAGTTCCGTCTTGTTGCTGGTGCCAATTACCAGTCCATTCCAGGCGACTGACCGATCGTAAATCACCGTCATGCGCATGCGGGCCATTACATTTCCCTTTCGGTGAGCGGTGATGCCGGGGGAGGCGGTGAATAACGGCTCGACCATGTCGGTGATGTCCACTGTCTCGCTGGCGATACCCAGGGAATCAATTAGCAAGCCGGCATGGGTCACGCTCTCCGGCGAAGAATCCCGGTAAGGAAGCCTCAATGCCAGTACGTTTTCCGCGCCCAGCGCCGTCACCGCCAGACAGCAGGACAGTGCCGAATCGATGCCCCCTGAAAGCCCGAGCACAGCGCGCGAAAAGCCCGCCTTTTGGACCTCATTTTGAATGAACTTGGTCAAGACGAGTTCGGACACCTTGGGGTCAATATGGAGTTTGCCTTGTGTTTGTGTGGGTTCTTCTGTCACAATCTGTCTTACCCCTGTGGTTTCAGAATCTTGTGAATTGAATGGCTGCACCATGCGGTCGTGAAAAGAGGCAGCCAATTGGGCCAGATTCTGTGATTCGGCCGATCAAGTCCTTCGCTTTCATCAGAATCAGCCTCAACTTAATTATAGTCGATTGTCTTTGAGCCGCTGATCAGATTCCTTGCGTGCCCGCCCGTCGCGTATCGTGCTGTAAATGTACACCGGCGCCCCAAAAAGGCCCGTCAGGCGGGTAATGATGAACACCAATAACGAAACGGACACCGCAATCTCTGCGGATACGCCGGCCATAGCGAACAAGGTGGGTGCCAGCAGTTCCCTGGGTCCCAGACCGCTGATGGATGGGAGCAGGAGCGGCACCGCAAGTATCGGCATGATCAAGACATAGTAGCTGAAGCTCACCGTTACGCCTAACGCCAGCCCGGATGTGAGCCACCAGCAGGCCAAAATCAAGTTGAAGCCAATTGAGACTGCCAACGCTTGCCCGATCGCTTTCCACCCACACCCTTGAACCGCCTGCAGCAGCCTGGCGACCGCGGTATCCCCGATAGGGGAGAGAGGGCCCGGCAGCCATCGGCCGAAACGCCTGATCAAGCGCCCTTCCAACAGAATGAAGCCGCCGATGATGCCCCCCAGGGAGCCTATGATGATGATCCATGAGAAATTGGCTGAAAAGGTTTCGGGGCGGAGCGGCAGGCTGATCAATGCCATCACAAACAGCATGATCAGGCCAGTCAGCCGGTCGAGAATGACCGTGCCGGCAGCAGTGCTGGCCGAGACTTCCCTGGCGATTTCCAGCACCCGGACCACATCGCCGCCGAAGCCGGACGGCAGGAATGCATTGAAGAAATTGCCAACGAAGTAGAGCTCATTCAAGCGGGAGAATCTAACTTGAATGCCCAGGCCTCGCAGCAGGAGCAGCCAGCGGTAGGCTCTGACAGATAGGCTGACGGTGGCCAAAATGAATCCGGCGATTACCCAGGATATCTTGGCGTGCATCAGTGATTGCCACACTTGTTGGAGGTCGATCTGAGACAGCACAATCGCCAGGCCGACGACGGTGATGCCTATCTTTAGTAGATTGGATAAATTCTTGCGCATATGCCTTCCGAACGATAAACAGCTTGCCGTCGATTCTATTCCATTATTCGGATCATGCCACCGGTCTCTCGCCAACATCATGGGTGTTACCTTATAATCCAGCTTCTATGGACCGATCGATGTTTAAGCGGCCGATTTGGCTGCATCTGCTGCTGATTTGGCTGTTCTTCTTTATGGCCTTGGACAGCGTGGTGGATGACAGCCCGACCATGGATGAGCAAAACCACCTGGCCCGAGGATTGGCTTATTTGCGCACCGGCGATCCTCGCTTGAGCATGGAGCATCCCCCGCTGGTCAACCTGTTGAGCGCGCTGCCGCTATTGACTATGCCTGAAATCAAACTTCCCTTGGATCACCCCAGCTGGGAGCGTCCAGAGGGCTGGTATGAGTTCGCTGATCTGTTCATGTGGCGCTCCGACTTGGATGTCACCAAGGCGGTCTTTTTGGCCCGGCTTCCGGTGATATTCTTGACCCTAGGGCTTGCGCTGGTGGTGCATCGCTTCGCCCTACAACTATGGGGAAAGAGATCCGCCCTGGTCGCCTTCTTTTTGATCCTCTTCGATCCCAATATCCTAGCTCATGGGCGTTACATCACCACCGATCTTGGCGGCACCGCGTTCCTGTTCCTGGCTGTCTTTCTTCTGTGGCGGATGTGGCGCCAGGGCCATTGGAGCTGGCGGCGATGGCTGATAGCCGCCGTTGGGATGGGCCTGGCCTTTGGCAGCAAGCTGTCAACCTTGGGATTCGTGCCCATTCTGGCGGTTGTGGCCCTGCTGCCGCTTTTTGAGCGCGCCAGGGCGAAACCGTATTGGTCCGGAGCGGGGAGAAGGCTGCTGCAGTTCATCACCGCCGGGCTGCTTTCATTGCTGGTGCTGTGGATGATATATGGCTTTCAATGGGAGCCTTTCCACTTCCGGTCAGCGGGGATGAGCTGGCTCAACGAACTAAGCGGGCCAATGCCCACATTCTGGGCTGGCCTGGAACAGATTGCTGCGTTTACCGGCAGTGGGCGCGGCAGCGC
>JAHEEY010000630.1 GCA_024640485.1 Chloroflexota bacterium
GGCGTGGGTGCGGACAATTAGTTGCAGCGCGCTCTATGAATCAAGGGTTATTTGTCTCTTAGATTCCCCAGCGGCCTCGAGCCAGGATTTGATCGGTCCCCTGCCGGGTACGGGGTTGGTAACCCGGGAGCGGCAGTATCCGTTGGTGCAGAGTATCGATGATCCACTCTTTCTGGGGAAAGAACATCTCCTCCATCTCAGCCGGCGGGGTGATCCAGTTGCGGGCGCCCACCACTGCCACCGGCCCATCCAGATAATCAAACGCCAGCTGGCTGACATTAGAAGCGATGGTGTGCATGAAGGACCCCCGGTCGCAGGCGTCAGAGGCCAGCAAGAGTCTGCCGGTCTTTTTGACCGAATCGATGATCGGTTGGCAATCCAACGGGTTGATGAAACGGGCATCGATGATTTCGACCGATAACCCATGATCTCGCTCCAGCTCGTCGGCGGCTTCGAGCGCCCGGTACAAGGTGGCCCCCAGGGTGAGGATGGTGACATCGCTGCCTTGCCGGCGGACCACCGGCTGGCCCATCTCTACCTCATAGTAGCCGGTAGGGACGCCGCCTGCCACCAACGTCTCCGGCTCCATATAGAGCCGCTGGCTCTCAAAAAAGAGCACCGGGTCGGTACCTCTCAGAGCCAGATTCAACATCCCTTTGGCGTCGTAGGCGGTCGCCGGCACCATCACCTTCAGCCCGGGGATATGGGCCGCCAGCGAACTCCAATCCTGGGAGTGCTGGGCGCCATACTTGGAACCGACGGAGATTCGCAGCACCAACGGCATGGACAGCACATTGGCTGACATCGCCTGCCACTTCGCCATCTGATTAAAAATCTCGTCGCCGGCCCGGCCCATAAAATCACTGTACATCAGCTCAACCACCGCCCTGCCGCCGGAAAGGGCGTAGCCGACGGCGGTGCCCACGATGGCCCCTTCAGAAATGGGAGAATTGAACAACCGGTGATAGGGGAGACATTCGGTCAGCCCGCGGTAAACGCCGAACGCGCCGCCCCAGTCGCGGTTCTCTTCGCCGTAGGCAACCATGGTAGGATCTTCGTAGAAACGATGAATCATCGCTTCAAAGAGCGCCTCGGCATAGCTGAGGCAGCGCAGCTTAGGAAGCGGCTGACCGTCTTGGAGGCCGAAACGGGCTTTGCCGGCAGTCACCTTCAGCCGGCTCTCTTCGATGGGTATCAAGGTCTCCGGCTGGCCCTCAGCCATCCGCTCCTGAAAGCGGTTGGAGAACATCATGCCGCCGATATCCTCACCGGAGCTGATCCGGGGAGAATGTTCCAGAGAGACAGCCGCATCCAGCACCGCCGTCATCCGGCGCAGACAATTCTCCTGGATTTCCTCCAGGGTTTGGGCGGCGGCGTGGCCGTTTTCCACGAGATACCTGCCGTAGGCGGCCAGCGAATCATGCTGGCGCCATCCCTCGATCTCTTCTTTTTCCCGGTAGGAAGAGGCGTCGGAGGGGGAATGGCCGGAATAGCGATAGGTGATGGTATCCAGCAGCGCCGGCCCCCGCCCCGCCAGCAAGAGCTCCTTCTTCCGCTGGATGGCATCGGCAACCGCCAGCGGGTTATAGCCGTCGACTCGCTCGGCATGCATCCCTTCCGGATTGATCCCCAGGCCGACCCTGGCCAGAGTGCCAAAGCCCATGGTCTCACCGACGGTCTGCCCGCCCATGCCGTAAAAATTGTTCATGAAGTTGAACAGGATCGGCGGCGCGCCGCCGATCTCCGGGTCCCACAGGGAGTGGTATTGGTCCATGGCAGCGAAATTCATCGCTTCCCACACCGGGCCGCAGCCCAGTGCGCCGTCACCGATATTGGCGATGCAGATACCGGGTCGGCGGTTGATCCGCTTGAACAGGGCGGCGCCAACGGCGATATCGGCGGAGCCGCCGACAATGGCATTGTTAGGCATCACCCCAAAGGGCGGGAAGAAAGTGTGCATCGAGCCTCCCATCCCCTTGTTGAAACCGGTCTGCCGGCCAAATATCTCAGCCAATGCCCCGTACAGCACGTAATCTAGGGCCGTCTCTTTGACACTGCCGTGGGAAAATCTCTCCACCACCCGCAAGGCGGCACCGTCCATGTAGGACTCCATGATCTCGACCAGGGCGGATTCATCCAGCTGGCTGATAGCAGAGAAACTCTTGGCCAGGATTTCGCCGTGGCTGCGGTGGGAGCCAAAGATGAAGTCGTCTGGCGTCAAATGGTAGCTCTGGCCGACAACGACCGCTTCCTGGCCTATGGAGAGATGCGCCGGACCGGGATGATTGTAGGTGATGCCCTGGTAGGCTCCTTCGCGCTTGATCCGGTCCAGCATCGTCTCAAATTCGCGAATCACGACCATGTCGCGGTAGATGCGGATCAGCGCTTCTCGCCCGTATTGGGCCGCTTCAGCCGCCGGGTCGGGGACGTATTGATTGAGGGGTATCTGGGGCGCTGCCAGGAATCCAGGCTGGCGCAGGTCAAAGGGATCGATTAATTGTGATTTTGGCATAGTTCCTCGTAG
>JAHEEY010000187.1 GCA_024640485.1 Chloroflexota bacterium
CCGAATTCGGCATGGGGCTGAGCGGCTGCCGCGTTTTCCGGGTCCGTCCGGTCGATATGGACGGCACCGCCCACACACCGGCACTGGTGAAAATCGGGCCGCTGGAGCTGATTGAACAGGAGTGGCGGGCGTATGAAACCTGGGTGAAGAACCGGCTGCCCCGCATCGCCTGGGTCACCTCCACGCCCATCATCCCCAAGGGCAGCGACTGGGGCGGGCTGCGCTGCGAGCTGGTCGGCGGCGGCATTTTCGAGGTGCAGAGCCTGGCTGACTACTACCGCCAGGCGGCTGCCGCTGACATTATCTGGGTGCTGCGGAAACGGCTGTTCCCTATCATGGGGCGCAGCTGGTGGCTGGTCAACCGGGCCGAGCGCACCTTCCGGCTGCAGTCAGATTACGACCGGCTGCTGCCGGTCAACCTGATACTGACCGCTGCCGCTCCAGATATGTCCGCCGAACTCCCCATCATCCATCCCGGCACCAGTACCTTTGCTGATATTCACATCGGGGATCGCCTGCGTCTGCAGGGTTTCCAAGTTGCCGAACTGGACCCCGGACGGCGCATGCTGACCTTGAATCTGCCTCCCGATTCCGGCAGCCAACCAGCCGCTTCCCGCCGCCTGCGCATTGAACAGGTGGCCCAATTCCAGCACTACCAGGTCGGCGACCTGATTGACTCCATCGACGGCCTGGTCACCGCCACCCGCCCCGCGATGCTGGCCGCCCTGGCCGGCCATGCGGTAGGAGAAGAGGTCGCGCTTGACGGCGATACGATCCCCCTACCCGGCGGCGGGCGCGTCCCCAATCCGCTGCGGCGGTACCAGACCATCCTGCACGATACATTCCTGGAAGTAAAGCTTTCGACGGTTCACGGGGATTTCAATCTGGAAAATATCCTGGTCGATCCGGACACCCGGGATGTGACCGTGATCGATTTCGCCACCGTGCGCCAGGGGCACGCCCTGCACGATCTCCTGCGCATCGAAACCGAGATCGTCACCAAGTTAATCCCGGAAGCATTGTCCCAGCTCTCACTGGGGCCCGAATCGATTCGCCCCTTCTATCACAGTCTGCATCAGGCCGCTTTTGGCGGCACCCCTCAACCCAATACACTGCCGCATCCCATTTTGGAGAAGCCGTTTGCCGTCCTGGCCGCGGTGCGCCAGGAAGCGCGCAAATGCTTCTTCAACCCGGAAGATCACACCGAGTATTATCACGCCCTCTTTCTCTATCTGCTGGGCGCCCTGAAATTCAGAAACCTGGATGAGATCCCCCATGCCAAGAGCACCGCTTTCTTCGCTGCCGGCACCGTTCTGGAGCTGCTGGCACCCGACTTCAAACCAGCCCGGCCGGCGGCTGCCGCGGCTGAAGCAGCCCCTTCTGGGAAATGGGGGCGCCTCTTGGCAGCGGCTGGCCTCCTCATCCTGTTGGCCGTCGCTCTATTTCTGTTCAAATGCCCTCCTGAGCCGCCTGAACAGATCTCGAACCAGGCTGTCTGTGAACTTGACCGGCAGGCCGCCATCACCCTCCGCGAAGGCCCGGCGGCATACGACGATCTGCCGGCCTACTTCGCCGCCGCCAATCCCGCTCTCTATCAGCACCTGGCGGCGGTCGAAGAGGCATATCTGGCTTCAGAACCACACAAAGGCTTGACCTACGTCTGGGGCGCCCCCGGCGTGGGCAAATCCTTTATTTCCCGCAATCAGCTGCGCGACCGATTTCCCGGGGAAAACTGCGTCGTCAAGCTGAGCGATCTCTTCGGTGATGATTCAAATCTGGTGAACTTCGAGATCGTCGCAAAACCAGACCTGATGACCGTCGATGGACAGCTTGCCTTTGACAGCCTGCCTACCGTCGCCCAGAGTCGCGACTACCAGCTGGACACGCTGCTTGATGCCGGCGGCTGCCGGATTGAGGGTGATAAACTGGTACCGCTGGTCATTGTCGACGATTTGGACGAGGTCCACACAGAGAGTTCCAATCTGATCCTGCGCTCGTTGGATAGGCTCGTCCTGGAGGCCGATCTTTCCCAGCAGCAGTTCCTCCACGTGGTGGTGCTGGGAAGAACAGAAGGGTTCGCCCCCTGGTACCAAAACGCCAAACGAAACGATGATATCAGCCCGTATCTCAGCACTTATTGGCTGGACGGGCTCGAGCTGCTCACCATCGGAGACGTCGAGTTCCTGGCAGCCAACCAGCTCAGCTATACTCGGGGCGAAGAGACATGGAAAGAAATGGTGCAGGACGGCAGCGCTGCCGCCCACATAGAGGCGTTCCAGCGTGCCCTTGTCCGCCATCCATTTCTAACCTATTCGGCCCGTACCCTGGCGGTAGCCACCATGATCACCGACCGGGCCCTCGCCAACCCGGACGACACGGAGCTAGAGCTGAAGAGCTTCCTGTTTGACGAGCTGCTCCGCCGGGCTGCCGAGAAGCACGGTCGCCCGCTGGCCGGCGACGGCCAATATCTGCGCATTCTTGAAGAAATCGCCGTCAGCTATGCCGGAGCCGGCCATCTGGACGACGCCGGCTACTTCAACGTGGCCGCTGGCGATACCGTCCCTCTCTATGAGCAGGGACGGCCCGTCGACCAGGTCCTGGTGAGCGACGTCCTGGACCATTCCGGCATTGCCGTGCTGGAGCCGGCCAGCTACTCCTTAGTCCGCTACCGTTTTGACCCTGTTTGGGTCCATGCCCATCTGGTGGAGCTGCGGAACCAGCGGCTGAATTCGAACCACGCTTATCGCCCCTGCTACCAGTGAGAGATTCCCCCTTTCTTAGCTGCCTCTAACCGCCCCCCGGCAGCGGCGCCCCTTACCCTCAGTCAATGCTCAACAATCCCTCAACCAATCGGGAATGGGAAAAGCTAGAGTGGGGTTACGGACGGAGATTGCCGACCAATAGCGCAATCATCTGAACCTGGCGCCGGCAGCGGGTCACCACAAGACTCATGCGTTTGCGCAGCCGCCCGGTCACCGAGCGCCATGTTTCGACAGCTTCTCTATGAGAGGCACAGGAGCGTTGAAATATGCTAAGAGATATTTTCCAGGATGGAGAAGATAGGATGTTTGCCGGCATCAGCACGATCATGATCATCCTTGCTTTCTTGTTTTTCGCCAACAGCTGTACCAGCTCTACCGGCGACCCACCACAGCCGCCAAGAAACGCCGAAGAAATTGAAATCTGGACCAACGACACCAAAGCGTCCTGGCTGCAGCAGGTGACCGACCAGTTCAACCTGAAAGAAATCGAGACGGCAGACGGGAAGCCGGTATGGGTTCATCTACGCCAGATGGATTCCGGCGATATGCCGCCGGCATTCGAGACCATGGACCAGAAGACAAAGAACGGCCCCACCATCATCAGCCCCGGCACCATCGCCTGGGTCAACGCCGCCGGCGATATCTGGCGGGACAAGACCGGGGGGCAGCTGGTGACCAATCCCTGCCCGCCGCTGGCCTACGCTCCCATCGGCTTCGGGATGTGGCAAACCATGGCCGAGGCGATGGGCTACCCAGACACCCCTGTCGGCTGGCAGGACATCGTGGACCTGGCCGACGATCCCGACGGTTGGGCCCGCTACGGGCATCCCGAATGGGGCCAGTTCAAATTCGGCCACACCGACCCCAACTCCTCCAACACCGGCCTGGCAGCCATGACCTCCTTCGTCTATGCCGCCCTGGGGCAGACCAGCGGCCTGACACCGGCACTGGTGCGCAGCCCCCAGGTGGTCGATGCTTTTGAAAAGCTGGAGTCCATCACCTACCACTACGGCAGCTCCACCCGCTCGCTCAATGTGGCCACCGCCACCAGAGGCCCCGCCTACCTCCACGCCACCGCCAGCAGTGAAAACGGCATCCTGGCGACCAACAAGTTTCAGAAAGATTTAATGCGCCAGCCGATGGTCTTTATCTTCCCCAAGGAAGGCGCCTTCTGGTCGGAAAATCCGTTCTGCATCGTGGATGCCCCTTGGGTGACCGCTGAGCAGCGGGAAGCAGCCGGCATCTACCGGGAATTCCTGCTCAGCCGGGAAGCCCAGGCGCAGACGGTTGAAGGGTGGCTGCGGCCGGTCAATCTGGCCCATCTGCCGCAAACATTGCCGGATGAGTGGCAGCATACGGATGAAACGGTCACTATCGCCGACATTCCCCCTCTGGAGACTGACACCTCCGGGGAAACAGCCGCCGCGATTCAGGATGTATTCAATCAGGCCAAAAGAAAAGCGACCACCATCCTGGTGCTGGATACATCAGGCAGTATGACGGGCGAAAAGATCCGCACCGCCAAGGAGGGGCTGGGCCGATTCCTCGATGAATTGGACAAAGATGACCAGATCATGGTCTATCTTTTCGACAGCACGGTCAAGATAATGAAGCCGCTGACCAGGGCCGGATCGGTGGTCGAGTCACTAAGCCGCCAGGTCGACGCGGTACGGGCGGACGGTGGCACTTCGCTGCATGACGCGGTCTGCCAGGCCAAGAGAGCGGCTGAGCGGTACAAAGCTGCGGATGAAGCGGCTGGTATAAGGCGCCTCTACGGGATAGTCCTGCTCTCTGATGGACAGGATATTAGCAGCGACATTTCAGAGAACCGGATGTTAGTTGAATGTCTGCCGCAGAGTGAAAGCGCCGACGCGGTAAAAATTTTCACCATCGCTTACGGCGAAGATGCAGACACAGCGCTGTTGGAGAAGATCGCCGAACGGACCTACGGCCGCGCCTTTATCGCCGACCCTGAGGATATCGAAACGGTGTACCAGGCGATTTCCTTCGAACAGTAAGCTTAATGGCCCAGGTTTAGCCTGTCACCTCAATCCTGCTGGACGGTGACAGGCAAAGGAGCGTCGACTATGTCACGGTTGGACCGAACCCGCCGCGTTTTCTTTATCATCATCACTGTCCCTATCCTAATCGTCGCCGTAGCTTTCATTCGCAGCTGCCTTGACGGCAAATGTGGTCCAGGGCCCAGTCCCCCAACGACAGAGCCGCCAGATATGCCAACACCACCGATCGGCCCCACCAGAGACATTTCCCTGGAGATATGGACCAACGACACCAAGGCCGCCTGGATGCAGCAGGCCACGGAGATGTTCAATGCCCGCGCCATGACCACCGCTTCCGGCAAGCGCATCACCGTCCAGGTCAAGCAGATGGACAGCGGTGATTTCGGCCCCCGGCTGATGGAAACAGATGGCAGCGGCGACGGCCCGACCATTATCAGCCCGGGCACCATCGGCTGGGTCAATGAAGCCAACTCGATGTGGCAGGATTTGCACCAAGGGCAGCCGCTGGTCGCCGGTGACTGCCCGCCGCTGGCCTACGGCCCCATCGGCTTCGGCATGTGGCAGCGCATGGCCGAGGCGATGGGCTATCCAGACACCCCTATCGGCTGGCAGGAGATTGTCGACTTAGCCGCCGATCCGGAAGGCTGGGGCCGCTACGGCCATCCTGAGTGGGGCCAGTTCAGATTTGGCCACACCGACCCCAACTCCTCCAATACCGGCCTGGCGGCGATGACCTCCTTTGTCTACGCCAGCCTGGGGCGTACCGAAGGGCTGACCCCGGAACTGGTGCGAAGTTCTCAAGTGGTCGAAGCTTTTGAGAAGCTGGAGTCCATCACCTACCATTACGGCCGTTCCACCAAATCGCTGAACATCGCCACCGCCAACCGGGGCAAAGCGTATCTGCATGCCGTAGCCAGCAGCGAGAACAGCATCCTGGCTACCAACTTCTTCCAGCAGCCGGATGAGCCGCTGGTTTTCATCTTCCCAAAGGAAAGCGCCTTCTGGTCGGAGAATCCTTTCTGTGTCGTCAGCGCCGGCTGGGTAAGTGAAGAGCAGCAGGAAGCCGCGGTTATCTATCGCGACTACCTGCTCAGCCGGGAAGCGCAGGAGCGTACCGTGGCGGGATGGCTGCGGCCGGTCAACCTGGCTCACCTGCCGGAGACGCTGCCGGACGAATGGCGGCATACCGACGCCACTATCAGGCCGGCCGATGTCCCCCCAGTGGAAACCGGCACCTCCGCCGATGTCACCTCAGCGGTCCAAGATGTCTTCAACAGCGCCAAGAAGAAGGCGACCATCTTCGTACTGCTGGACCGGTCCCAGAGCATGAGTGAGGCCCGGAAATTGCCGGCGGCAGCTGAGGCGATCAGCGGATTCCTGGACAAGCTGGACCGGGAAGACACCCTCCAGCTGTTCATCTTCAACGATGAAATCACCCCGCTGAACCCATTGGCCCCGGCAGGCACGGCGGTGGAAACATTGAAAGGGCAGCTCGCTGGTATCTGGGCGGAAGGCAACACCGCCCTGTACGACGCGGTCTGCCAGGCCAGGGCCGCGGCGGAGTCAGCCAAGGCCGCCGATGAAGCGGCTGGCAGCCGGCGGCTCTACGGCATCATCCTGCTGTCCGATGGCGAAGATACCAACAGCCGCGTGAGCCAGTCTGAGATGCTGGCCAACTGTGTCCCCCGCAGCGAAAACGCTGATGTGGTCAAAATATTCACCATTGCCTACGGCACCGACGCCGACAGCACCTTGTTGGAGCGTATCGCCAGCCGCACCAACGGGAAAGCGTATACAGCCGACCCGGAAACCATCTATGAAATCCTGCAGGAAATCGCTTGGGAGCAGTAGCTCTGCTTCTGTCATCAAGACGCGGATGCGCCGCTGCTGATAGGTAACGAGCGCCTATCCACGATGTCAGGAAAAAACTTACCGGCCGTCTGCTGCCGGAAGATCGGAAACAAGCCGCGGCCCCCCTCGTCAAAACTCTCCCGGTATGGCTGCCCGGGCCAGGCCGCTCCAGCAGCGCAGTTGGCCGCGGAGCGGCTCTACATATACGGCCCAAGCAGCGGCAGCAGGAGCAGCGGCGCGTTTATGACCGCATGAACGATCACAACAAACGCCAGGCTCCGCCGCCACAAGTAGAAAAGCGTCAGCAGGATGCTCCCCGGGAGCACCACCGTTGCCACGTGAATCCAATCCCAGGTCAATAGGTGCAGCAGGGTGAACGCCAACGTAGAGACCAGCCCTGCCAGCCACCGCCGTCCTGTGATCTGTGTCAGACGTTCAATGGGATAACTTCGAAAAAGCACTTCTTCAGTAAAGGAACCGGTAATCCAGGCTGGAACCATGACCCACGCCGGCAGGATGCGGGTAATATCCAAAACCGGGGATGGCTCACCGGTCAGCCGGCTGCGGACGAACCCTGAGAAGAAAATGATTAATGCGGCGATGATAACTGCGGCGACCACTGCCAAAATCCACTCGATCAGCCTGGCCCGCAGCGTTTTCTTGCTGCGCCGGAACCCGAAAACTGCCAGCGGATACCCTTCGGCAAAACGGGCAATTCCTAGAGCGAGTATCAGCGCGATCCAGAAGATCCATAGACTCACAAACCGATCCATGGGGAACTCAAACGTGCTTTCAAACCAGGGGATTAGGGCAACCTGCGCCACCGGGGCGCTTAAGGCGATGCTTACGCCCAATATTCCCAGCCAAAGGCGTGGATGAGCTTGAGAACCTGCGATGTCACCCTTCATAGTGACCGTTACCCTTTAGCAGATCGGAGCCCATTTTGGGCGGCTTCGCTTTATCTCGATTCACTTGTAGGCCCTCTTTGCTCCGCAGATAGATGCTGTAGCTGTGGTTTGCAGGAATATCATAGTATAGGGCGGTTTGGTTGTCCACCGCTGTTTAGTTGCCACCAGCTGTCTAGCTACCCACAAGCTGTTCTGGATTGTCTAGATTCCCCATCCTATAAACGGCGCTGCCGTTGCCGCCCCTATCCTGCGTTGCGCTGCCGGCAGCGTCAGGACAATCACATTTGCGGGCTCGCGCCGCCTACAACATTTCTATATAGCTTCTTCACGTCTGCTTCACACCTATCCGCTATTCTCCAGGTAGTTAAATAAACAAAGCGCGGTGATTCGGAAAAACAACCGGCTGACCGCTCTAATAACAATAAACAAATGGAGAGCTGACAATGAACAAGATTCTTAGAATTTCCGGTATCGCCGCCGTTCTGGCAGCAGCAATCGCATTCGCCGGCGTAACCGCCGCTTTCGCCCAGGGCCCGAACCAGCCCGATGACGTTACCCCTCGCGGAAGGGCTCAAGTTCAGGGCAATGCCAATGCCGGCATAGGCCTAATGGCTGTAGATGAGGATGCCATGCACGCCGCCATCGCTGACGCTTTAGACATCAGCATTGAGGAATTTGAAGCAGCCGCTGCCGAAGGGAAAACCCTTTTTGTCCTGGCTCAGGAACTAGGCGTTGACTTCGCCGAAGTGCAGGCAGCCATGGACGCGGTTCACCAGGCCGCTTCCCAGCAGGCTGTGACCGACGGCCTTGTCACCCAAGAACAGGTCAATTGGATGCTCAGTCGCCGCGGCGGACAAAACGGCCAAGGGAATGGCATCAACGGCGGCTTGAGCGGCAGTCCAATGGGTGGACGCAGTCAACGCAGCTTCGGCGCAAATAATGGTGACTGTATCTACCAGACATCGTAATCTTCAACGTTGACCTATCAAATTATAAAGGGCGTGACCAGCTGGTCACGCCCTTTTTTCGTGAAACCCCCATGACAAAATATCTTTCACCCCTGATTATTCTCTTTCTGGCGATCACCACAGCTGCCTGTACCTGCGAGTCTACACCTGCGG
>JAHEEY010000188.1 GCA_024640485.1 Chloroflexota bacterium
GGATCCCAATAGGGCATTTGTCCCATGCACCCCCTCTCAGACTAGGGAAGTGGATGGGGTTTGTCACCCATACTTTGTGACATTTGTCACTACTGACCACCCAGCAAGACTCTATACTTAAACTAGGCTCTCATAATGCGTTAATCTTGCGTCTGCCGTCATAGTCTGGAGCCTGTGAGCGAAGTACTGATATACCTCGGATGGGCAGAAGCAGCAGATAATAACTATGTACAAAAAGATTGGTTTAAGCATGTCCAGAATCCGTCAGAAACCCGTTGAACAGGCAGTCAAATTGGCGCTAGCCCTTTTGCTGCTCGGTTCAGTCCTCTACATCTCAACTAACATCGCATTCGCTGAAAGCCAGGAACAGGATAAATATCCTGTTCCTGATCTGGCATGCCAGCTTTGCCACAGCGACAGTCAAAGAGAAGTGACTTTTGCTTCTGGCGAGCGCATTCCTGTAATCATCGATCTCGAAGGGCTAGCCAATTCGGTACACGGGACCAACCATCAGGCTGATGTGGCAACCTGCACCGGCTGCCACCAGCCGGTCGATGATTACCAACAGCCGCATGCGGCTGTAGAAGCCCAGGATCTGCGAAGCTATCAGATTGAACGGGCGAACAGCTGCCAGCAGTGCCACACACAAGTGCATCCCACTTCACACCCTGGCGCTGAGGCTGAAATTGCCGTCGTCTGTACCGATTGCCATGGCTCTCATGAAGTAACCCCTGTTGCTGTTTTCCAATCGGTTGAAGGCGCTTCGGTCTGTGTCGCCTGCCATGAGAGAAACCAGGTGCGCGCTACTGACCCAGACAGGCTGTTTAACCTGATCGATGGCGGCTTCTTTGAAGCCGGCGAGAAGAATAAGGAGTATTGTCTGGGGTGCCACAGCCAACCAGATTTCACCTTAACCTTCGCCAATGGGGACACCAAACCCCTGACCATCGATCCAGCCAGCTTCGAAGCCTCTGTCCACGGCAAAGACAATCCCTGGCAGCCGCTGGACTGCACCAACTGCCATGAAGATTATCAGTACCCTCACAAACCGATCGCGGCTACGAGTTCTCGCGAGTACAGTCTCGAGAAATACCCAGTCTGCCGGAAGTGCCATGAGGAAAATTACGAGAAGACCATGGACAGCGTCCATGAAGACGCGCTTGAAAACGGCATGATTGAAGCGGCGGTCTGCACCGATTGTCACCACACCCATGACACGCCAAAGCCAGACGAACCTCGTGAGCGGATTTCATACACCTGCCGCAACTGCCACAGCACGATTTTCGATGAGTATTCAACAAGTGTGCACGGCGACGCGCTGCTTAACGAAAGCAATCCAGATGTACCGACCTGTATCGAATGTCACGGTGTTCACAATATTGGCGATCCCACGACGGCAATGGCCCGGGCGCGCTCGCCCCAGCTATGTGCCAGCTGTCACAACAACCAAGAGCTGATGAAAAAGTATGACATCTCCACCGATGTCTTCGACACATACGTGGCTGACTTCCACGGCACCACAGTTACTCTGTTCGAGCACGACGACCCCACTATCCCAACCAATAAAGCAGTGTGCTTTGATTGCCACGGAATTCACAATATCAAGAAACCGGACGACCCGGAATCCGGCATCAAAAACAACCTGCTAGCCAAATGTCAGCAGTGCCACCCAGACGCCACCGCCAGCTTCTCCGATTCTTGGACCAGCCATTTCAGGCCGTCTCTGGAGCATAATCCAACGGTCTACCTAATCGACCTTTTCTACAAACTAGTTATCCCAGGGACCGTCGGATTCTTCGCATTCCTGGTATTGACAGACATCTACCGGCGTATTCGAGAACGCTTCAGCAAAGAGACCAAGGCCTAGTTAGAGGTAATCATGAGCACAGAACACAAACTATATCCGCGCTTCCGCGTGGGCGCCCGGATCGAACACTTCATTTTGATGGTCACCTTCACTCTGCTGACGGTGACCGGATTGCCCCAGAAGTTTGCGATGGAGCCGATTTCGGAGACGATGATCGAGCTGATGGGCGGCATCGAACTGGTGCGCATCATTCATCATTGGTCTGCCTTCTTCTTAACCGTGGGCTCTGTCTATCACCTGTTCACTTCCGCCTACCGGATTTACGTCAAGCGGGAGTACATGCGGATGCTGCCAGAAATGAAAGATCTCCACGATCTCATCGGCACCGTTCGCCACAACTTGGGTCTGATCAAAGAGGCGCCAGCGATGGCGAAGTTTAATTTCGGCGAGAAATTCGAATATTGGGCGGTGATCTGGGGCACGGCAGTGATGATTCTCACCGGCCTCATACTCTGGAATCCTATTGCGTTTGCCAGCAAGCTGCCGGGCGAATTTATCCCGGCGGCCAAGGCTGCCCATGGCGGCGAAGCGCTGTTGGCAGCTCTCGCCATTGTCATCTGGCACATGTATAATGTCCACGTCAAACATTTCAATCCCAGTATCTTCACCGGCAAGCTGCCGAAACACATAATGGAAGAAGAGCACATGCTGGAGATGGAACGTCTCGACGGGGGAGGCCGCCCCTGGCCTGAACTCGACCTGCCTGTGCTGCGGAAGCGACGAAAGACTTTCGTCATTGCTTCAGCCATCGCGGGCGTGTTGATTCTGGCCGGGTTGATTTGGCTATTTACTTTTGAGCAAACAGCAATTACAACAGTCTTGCCCAATGCTACACGGGACATCTTTGTGCCACTGGCGACACCGGGTGCATAGGATTTACCGCAGCAGCCGCCAGCCGGGCAGCACTTCGAAAAGAAGGAGGTGATTTCAACAAAGAGATCTGCACACAGACATATTGGTCTGTAACATAAGAGCTTATTACTGCCCACAGCCAGGGTCTTGGAAAACCGGCAACACCTGTGGCGACTTCGAAATTTGTGCCCAAATTTCACCTCAGGTTCAAGCTTATTACCGCCAAGATGATTGGCCAGGGCTTATTGAGTTCTTTTGATTCCAGCATTGTAGCAATTCAATTAGGAGGCTATTCTATGTTCACTAAGAAAAAGGGATTGTTCCTGGCAATCGGGTTGGTCCTTTTACTGGCTATCGGTCTCACAGCATGTGAGCCGGAGCAAGTAGAAGTAACCCGCGTGGTAGAGCAAACCGTTGAAGTTGAAGTACCTGGAGCCGAGGTGCAAGTTGAAGTACCTGGACCAGAAGTAGAAGTGACCCGCATCGTGGAAGTCATGGTAGAAGCGGACAGTGCCGTTTCCGTCATTCCTTTCGAAGAGTTGTGGGCAAATTCCGGCCACAATGACACTGAAGCAGAAGCTTTCAACCATTGGAACGAAGACGATCCAAAAGAAGTTTCCGCGTCTTGTGCAAAATGCCACAGCACACCTGGGTATCTTGACTTCATCGGCGCTGACGGTTCCGAGGTTGGTTCGATTGAATCACCTGTACCAGTCGGCAGCACCGTTGAATGTGCCGCTTGCCACAACGACGTTACCGGCAGCATGACCAGTGTTGTGATGCCCTCTGGGGTGGAGCTCACTGGCCTGGGCGATGAGTCCCGTTGTATGCAATGCCATCAAGGCCGCGCTTCCAAGCTAACCGTAGACGCAAACATTGAAGAAGCTGGCATGACCGAAACTGTCGACACCGTCAGTGACGCCATCCGCTTCACCAATATCCATTACTTCGCGGCAGCCGCTACCATGTACGGTAACATTGCCATGGGTGGATATGAGTATGACGGTAAAGCATACGATTCGAAGTTCGACCACGTGGCAGGCTACGATACCTGTATCGACTGCCACAACCCGCACACGCTCGAAATTGAGTTCGAAGAGTGCTCCGCTTGCCACCAAGGCTTGGAAGGCTCAGAAGATCTTCTTAACGTGCGTATGGCCGGCTCCTTGGTCGACTACGACGGTAACGGCGACACTTCAGAAGGTATCTACAACGAGATCGAAGGCATGCGTGCCGTGCTTTACACTGCGATGCAGGCCTACTCGACAGAAATTGCCGGCGTTGGCATCGTCTATGACGCTGCAAGCTACCCCTACTTCTTTGACGAAGCAGGCGAGCGATATGCGTCCTGGACGGCCCGTTTGGCGAAAGCAGCTTACAACTACCAGGTATCCCTCAAGGATCCCGGCCGGTTCGCTCACGGCGGCAAGTACATCATCCAACTGCTCTACGACTCCACCGAAGATCTGAATTCAGCGCTGTCAACTCCGGTTGATATGGCCAACATGAACCGCATTGATGCGGGTCATTTCGCCGGTTCCGAAGAAGCATTCCGTCATTGGGATGAAGAAGGTGAAGTCCCTGGAAGCTGCAGCCGCTGCCACTCGGCTGCTGGCCTGCCTCTGTTCCTGGAACAAGGTGTCACCATCAACCAGCCCACCGCCAATGGTATGAACTGCGCCACCTGCCACAACGATCTGACTACGTTCACTCGTTACACGGCAGAAGAGGTCACCTTCCCCAGCGGCGCCACGGTTGCGCTTGAAGATGCCGATGCAAACCTGTGTATCACCTGCCACCAAGGACGTGAGTCTGGCAATTCCGTTGCCCGCATCACCGACGGCAAGGATCCCAACGCATTGGCTGACGGCCTGCGCTTCATCAACATCCATTACTTCCCGGCTGGAGTTTCACTCTTCGGCACTGAAGTTAAGGGTGCTTACGAGTACGATGGCCAGACCTATGTCGGTCGCAATGAGCACGTCGGCATGAAAGATTCATGCATCGAGTGCCATAACACCCACAGCCTGGAAGTCATGGTAGAAGACTGCGCCGGTTGTCACGAAGGCGCTGACGCGCCGGAAGGTCTCCACGCCATCCGCATCAGCGAAGTTGACTACGATGGTGACGGCGACGTAACCGAAGGTATCGCCGGTGAGGTTGAGACCATGCGCGAAGCTGTTTACGCAGCTCTGCAGGCATACGCAACCGCCACCGACGGTGTCGACGGACTCGTCTACGATTCGCATGCCTACCCCTACTTCTTCAACGAAGCAGGCGACCGCTATGCCACCTGGACACCAGCGATGGTCCGCGCAGCTTACAACTATCAGTACGCCCAAAAAGATCCTGGCGCCTTCGCCCACAACGGCAAGTACGTCATGCAGATTCTTTATGACGCGACCAACGATCTTGGCGGCGATGTCAGCGGTATGACTCGCCCTTAATGAGATAACGCACTTCGGTGCTTGATCATTATTGCTTTCAAGGCCGGGCACCGCGTTGTGTCCGGCCTTGTTTGTTCCTATGAACAGATCCTTCTTCACTATCGTTTACTTTTGCTACGGCCTGGCTTTCTTCTGCATGGGGCTGATTGTCCTCCTTGAAGGAGGTCGGGGATCCGACAAGCGGCTTCGCCATGCCTTGCGCCCATTGGCGGCCTTCGGCCTTATCCATGGCATTCATGAATGGCAGGAGATGTTCCAGTTACTGAACGCCCTGCCTCTTCAACAGGCCGCAGAGCTGGCCTGGGATGGCGTCCGGCTGATGATTCTGGCCTTCTCGTTTCTGTCGCTGACCGCTTTTGGGGCATCACTTCTCTCCCCCAATGAACGAATCCGCCGGATCAGCCTGCTGCTGCCTCTGGCCCAGGCAGGTATCTGGGTCTTTGGGCTGCTTATTATGCGCGGGTACTTCACCATTGAGGGCGGCTTGCTGGATGTAGCGGATGTGTGGTCACGGTATGTACTGGCGGTGCCGGCGGCGCTGGTTGCCTGTGTAGGCCTGGTTGCCCAGCAGCGCGCGTTTCGCAAAGTAGGCATGATACAGTTCGGCCGAGACAGTTTGTGGGCAGCAGTAGCCTTCGCCTGGTATGGGATCATCGGACAGGTGTTTGCCCGATCGAGCCCGCTGCCGCCGTCAACGTTCATTAACCAAGAGCTGTTCCTTCATCTTTTTGGTTTTCCAGTTCAACTGATGCGCGCCTTGGCCGCTGGGGTCGCCTCGGTTTTCGTCATCCGATTCATGCGATCCTTCGAGGTTGAGACCCAGCGGCAGATCGCCCAGCTCCAGGCCGCCCGGCTGGAAGAAGCACAGCGAAGGGACGCCTTGCGCGGCGAGCTGCTGCGCCGAGTGGTTGCCGCTCAGGAGGCTGAACGACAGCGCATCGCCCGTGAACTGCACGATGAGACCGGCCAAGCTTTGACTGCCACCGGGTTGGGGCTGCGCGGTGTATCGACTATGCTGCGCCAGGATGTCGATAGAGCCGCTCAGAATCTGCGCCAGCTGGAGACATTGGTTACGCGATCGCTCAACGAGCTGCAGCACCTAATATCCGATCTGCGCCCTTCCCATTTGGACGATTTAGGGCTGCCGGCAGCACTGCGCTGGTGGGCTGGCGAGATTGAGGGCCGCGGCGTGCTGAAAGTATCTGTTGAAGTATTGGGAGAGGATCGCGACTTATCAGGCCCGGTAAAACTGGCCCTCTTTCGAGTTGCCCAAGAAGCTATCACCAACGTAATCAAACACGCCAACGCGACCACTGCCTGGATATTACTGCGCTACGACCAGCTGGACGTCACCCTACGCATCGCGGACAATGGCAGCGGCTTCGATACCAAGGCGCAGCAGAACGGTGAAGGCAGGCCATCCTGGGGACTTTTAGGTATCAGCGAGCGGGCCACCCTGCTGGGGGGTGAGGTCTCGATCACCTCAAGCCGGGATACAGGGACCACCGTTGATGTGACTATCCCTTACCGGCCAGAACAGCCACTCGATGAAAGTGAGGATATCAATGACGATAAGATTGCTGTTAGCGGATGACCATGCCGTCGTTCGCCTAGGACTGCGGATGCTGTTTGAAAGTGAACCGGACATGGAAATTGTGGGAGAAGTCGACACCGCCTATGATGCTATCGCGGCAGTGGACAAGCTGCAGCCGGATGTCGTCCTTATGGACATTGGCCTACCGGACCTTTCTGGCATTAAAGCCACTCGCTTGATCAAGGAGCACGGTGCCCGTACCGCTGTGGTTGCCCTGACCATTCACGAGGATGAAGAGTATTTCTTTCAAATGCTGGATGCCGGCGCCAGCGGCTATGTGCCCAAACGGGCGGCTCCCGAAGAGCTGCTTACCGCCATTCGGGCCGCGGCAGAAGGGGGCGTCTATCTGTACCCTTCGCTAGCCAAGTTATTGGTCAAAGATTATCTTTCCCAGGAACCGCTCACCAAATCATCAACTACCGATGTGCTGACACCACGGGAGCAAGAGGTCCTTACCCACCTGGCTGAGGGGGACAGCAATTCGGAAATTGCAGAGAAGCTGACCATCAGCCCAAAGACTGTTGCCCGACACCGCGAGAACATCATGGCCAAGCTGAACATGCATTCTCGCACTGAATTAGTGAAATACGCCATTAGGAAGGGGATCATCCAGCCGTAGCGGAGCCAACCTCCTGCTAATACACCCATTCTTCGACTGTCCCCCCGCCCAGCCCAAGGCTATTGTCCCATGGGGCTGGGGCAATCATCCCAACGCAAGCGCCTGCCAGCGCTGAACAACCGAATCCTGCATATTTGCAGCCATCTTCCTGTTCGCCGATCTCTCCTTGCCTGACCTCTGTTAAATCCACTCGTCAACAGCCCTCAGAGATTGAACCAGGCCAAGCCGGCGCTCTTCTGGGGAACATATCCCATACTGGCCTGGTTTACCTCGCCCAGAGCTGCCCTCAAACAGCCCATTCGACCCCGCCCATTTGGGCGACCCTCCCCACCAAATAAATCCGCTCTTATGCCAATTTACCTGCCGGCCTCCAGGCATTAACCTAGAAGTAAGATTTGAACTCGTTTTATGGAGCATTTGGAGGCACAGAGATGGAGATCACAACTGCAGTCTTATTCCTAATCGTCTATGCCGCCGTGAGGTTTGCTTTGCCACTCTTCACACTCTTGGCGGTGAGCAGCTGGGTCAATCAGCGAAATACAGCATAGCGCGACGACTATTGACGTTGGAGTTATCCGATGGATCAGACGATGGAAGTCATTGGTCTATTACTAATCTTTGCGGTCCGCTTAGGTATTCCGATACTGCTGACCATCTTGCTGGCCTGGGGTCTCAAGCGACTGGACGCCCATTGGCAAGCGGAAGCAGAAGAGAAAGCGGCCAACCCTCAGATGAAGCGATTGTCCACGGCCCGGTTGAACTGCTGGGAGCTGCAAAATTGCGACAAGCAGCGCCGCAGCAACTGTGCCGCGTTCCGCCAGTCTGAGACGCCGTGTTGGGAAGTCTATCGCACTGATGGAAACCTGAGAGAAACGTGTCGGAACTGCAAAGTTTTTGGGAGAGCCCTGGCGTTGACAGGGTTATAAGCTGATAGGAGGAACAAAGTGATGATTAAACGTATATTATGGAGAGGCTTTGTTGGCTTATGCTTTGCCCTACCCATGGGCTTTTTAGCGGTAGCCGCGGTTCAGGCCAGGAGCTTCGTGCAAGAAGCCCCGGACACTCAATGCCAGAACTGCCATTCGAGTATTCAGAGCCATTGGGCTCAGAGCGCTCATGGGCAGGCGGCTTCTGATCCAGCCTTCCAGATCGCCTGGCAAGAAAAAGGAAGCCCGGAGCAATGCTTGAGCTGTCACACCACAGGATACGATCCAACGACCGGCTCGTATGAAGCAGAAGGTGTGACTTGCGCGGTCTGTCATCAAGACCAAACTGGCAACCA
>JAHEEY010000189.1 GCA_024640485.1 Chloroflexota bacterium
GCCGTCCGCCGGCGGCGGATCAGGTGGGCGAAGATCCGGGCCACCATGGCCAAACTGATCGATATGGTCAGGGAAAAGATGATCTGGCTGAGCAGCCGCCAGACAAGGCCGCCGCTGCCGGCGTTGTAATCGTGGGGCAGGATGGTGCCGCTGACCAGGGCGCAGACCGGGGTGTCGCCGCTGAAACAGGCGTCGGTGTTGAAGGGGAGCAGTGAGTGCCAGCGCAGCTCCCGGACTACCGCCGCTTCCGGCAGGGCGGTGACCGCCTCATGGGCGTACCCTTCTTCCTCTTCCAGCGCCGGGTCATACCTGCCGGCGATGTTGTAGGAGACCTGCGCCTGGGATAAGGCGAACAAGGTCCAGGCGTAGAGAAATCCCAGCAGCACCAACAGCCGCATCGAGCGCACCGAACCGGCGGCAGGCTGGCGGCCCATCATCACCGAGCTCCCCGCCAGCAGCGCTGCCGGGAACATGATCATCACAGTCCAAATCCACATCGTTTATGCCCCTTTGGTTCGAGAGGAAGCATACCATGCCCGCCGCCGGCGGTCGAGGGAAAACAGCCTCTTTCGCGGGTTTTTGGAAGGCCGCTATTCGGCGCCGGTTTTCTGCAGGACGGCGACCATCCGGGTGGCTCCCGGGGACATATCCAGGGGCACGTTGAGGTCGTAACCGCCGAACCAGGCAGCCGGGCGCAGCCCGCCGGCGAGCATCGCCAGCAGCTGGATTTCCTGGGGATAGAAGATCCGCTCCCGGGCGCTGTCCCGCAGGACCCGGACCTGCCCGTTTTCGGTGATGGTCATCTCCACATCGGTCTGGTAGGTGCCGTTGGGCAGGTCCAGCAGCGGCGGGTTCACCGCCCAGCGGATATCGACCTCGGTGCCGCCGCCGACGCCGTGATAGCGGTATTCGCCGTAGTGGTTGAGGGAGATATCGCGGGGATGGGCCAGGTCGATGACGTAGAGGCCGCCGGGGTTGAGGTTGGCGGCGACGCAGCGGAAGTGGTCGACCAGCGCCTGGTTGTCCGATAGGCAGTCGAGGGCGTCGAACATGGCGATGACCATGTCCACCGGCTGCTCCAGCTGGAAGCGGCACATGTCGCCGACGATGAAGGCGAGATCGGCCCCTTCGGCCGCCGCCTGCTCTTGAGCGAAGGCGATCATCTCAGGGCGCAGATCGAGGCCGGTGGCCCGGATGCCCCGGCGGGCGCAGGCACGCCCGTGATATGCCGGCCCGCAGGCGGTCTCCAGCAGCGATGTCAGCGGGCGGTTGTTGAGCTGCTGGAACAGGTCGCAGAGGAAATCGACCTCGCCGCTGACATCTCGCTTCAGGGCGATGTCGTAGTAGGCGGCCATTTGATAGACCAAATTATGCTCAGCCATCTATATGCTCCTTCTCAGGAATTTTGTGATGTTGGTTGGGACGGACAGCTGAGCTGGCGGCAGCGGCGGCAGGTCTGGGACAAGGGCAGCGGCAGGCTGGAAGCAGACCCTGCCCACAGCTTATCGGCCAGGCTGGATGCCAGAAAGCGTCCGTCGATAATGTCGAAGGGGGGCGCCGATGGGTTGGCCATCAACGCCCCGTATGGGCCGGAATCATAGCCCCATTTAGCTTGAATGCAAGGAACTGCCCAGGCGGGTTCTTGGAGCGCCCGGCTGCCGGGAAACATCGACTTCCAGGAGGTTGGGGGTACAATCCTGGACAGGCCGCCCTGCCCGGGCGGCAAGCACTGTGAGGGAACGATGGACAGAGCCAGAGCGGAACATCTGAGAGCGGGCACCCATGAAGCGTACAGCGGCGTGGCAGAAGCGCCGATGGGCGAGCACCCTTTTCCCGTGGGTCGGGCATTCGCTCAAAGCGTGGGCTATCCGGCGGAGCTGCTGGACAGCCTGCCGGACGGTGCCGTGGCGGCGTTCGCCGGGGTCTCCAACGTCGCCTTGACGGCTCAATTTGATGAAGGGGAAACGGTGCTGGACCTGGGCTGCGGTGCCGGGCTGGACAGTCTCATCGCCGCCAACCGGTTGGGGGAGCGGGGCCGTCTGCTGGGGATCGACTACAGCCAGGCGATGCTGCGCCGGGCGGAACGGTCGGCGGCGGCGGCAGGCTGCCGGAACGCCTGGTTCCAACTGGGAGACGCCGAACGGCTGCCGCTGGGCAGGGGCACCATTGACACGGCCATGATCAACGGTATCTTCAATTTGAACCCGTACCGGGAGGCGATCTTCGCCGAGCTGGCCCGGGTGATGCGTCCGGGGGGAAAGCTGTTCGCCGCCGAGCTGATATTGAAGGAGCCGCTGCCGCCGGAAACGGGTAACAGCGACATTGGCTGGTTCACTTGAATCGCCGGCGCCAGGGAAAGCGGCGCTTTCCAACAAGAGTTTCTGCAGGCCGGCTTTGGGACGGTTGAGATTGTGCGCACCATGCGCAACGGGCGCACCAAGCACGGCGGGGTGCTGGCGGTGGAGCTGATCGCCGTCCGCTGAACCCTAGTTTCCGCCCATCGATACACTATTGACATCGACCCCTGATCTGTGCGAAGATTTAGTTAGTGTAGGCAGCACGGGAGCCGCCGGCACCAGTTTAATCATCGAAATCAACCCGCCACCGCAGGCCCCCACCGCTGCCCAATCATGGTTGGCTGGCTGGCCTATGTTGCTCGCCGGAATCGCCGGCAGGCGCGGCCGGCTCATGGCAAAGGAGTCGGATCTATGTTTACCTTTAATCTTTCCAGTGGGGATTTCCAGGTTATCTTCCAATATTGGCAGCCGTCGATGCTGACCGGAACCATCGCCTATCTGCTGCTGGCAATCCTGATCTTCGCTGGCGGCTGGCGGATGGCAAAGGATATCACCAAGCGGAACCGGCGGGAGATGGTCGAGGCGGTGATGGTGGCGATGGTGCTGGCCCCCGGGCTGTATGTGGAGGGGGGGCAGTGGTTCTTGACGGTACCGGGGCCGCTGCATCTGCTGCAGCACCTCCATCTGGCTTTTGCCGGCATCCCCTCGCTGCTGCCTATCGCCCTGGTTTGGGTGATGGTCCTCTACGTGCTGCACAACAATAACCTGGGCGGCCCGGTGCCGGCCCGGGACTCTATCCGCGGCTGAGCTCACCAGCCCCGGACAACCGCTGACCGCTCAGCGGATAATGAAAATCAAAACAGCCTGCCGGCAGTCGCTGCCGGCAGGCTGTTTCTTGTGGTAGATATCGATCGGCTGGCTGGTCGGGCTGAAGTAACCTACAAGGGCCAGATGAGCGGCAGGAAAACCATCGAGATCAGAAATAGGAAAATGGTCAGGAGAATGCCCACCCGGGTATAGTCGAAAAACTTATAGCCCCCAGGGCCAAAGACCAGCACGTTCGCTTTATGGCCTACCGGGGTAACGAAGCTGGTGGAGGCTCCAATGACCGCGGCCATGACAAAGGTCAGGATATTGGCGTCGATACCCAACGCCGTATCCACCGCGATTGGGACCATTAAGACGATGGCGGCCGCGTTGGACATCGGCTGGGTGATCAGGGCCGAGAGCAGATAGATGCCGCCCAGCAAAGCCGTTGGGCCCAGATCGCCGATGGTTCCCAGCAGCAGACTGGAAAGGAACTCGGCGGTGCCGGTGTTCTCCATCGCCATCCCCAGGGTCAGCATACCGCCGACCAGGAAGACGGTGCGCCAGTCAATGCTTTCATAGGCGTCGTCCATGGTGAGGCAGCCTGTCAGCACCATCAAGACCGAGCCGATCACCATGCTGGTGGCAATGCCCAGGTCGGAGAAGATCGCCAGGGCGATCACCAATAACATGATCCCGGCCGCCAATGGGGCTTTGTTGTCGTGGTTGCGTCTCTCGAAATCGACATGCTGCAGGACCAGGAAATCATTCCCTTCATTCAGCGCCTCGACCCGCCCGGGTGGTCCCTGAAGCAGGAGCGCGTCCCCGAAATGGAGCGGGATATCGCGCAGCCGCTCGGTGATCACATCGCCATGCCGCCACATCGCCAGGACCGTGAAGCCAAAGCGGTCTCGAAATCTGACTTCCTTCAATGTCTGACCATCTATATTGGAGCGGGGGGAAAGGGTGGCTTCAAAAATATAGGAGTCCTCGGTATCCAGGTCGGCCAGGCTGACGTCGGTATCACGCTGGATGCTGAGTTTTAAAGCTTCCTGGGCGGTCATCAGGTTTTGAGCCGACCCTTCCACGATGAGTTGGTCATTCGGTTCGATGATCAAGCCGCGGTGCAGCCTGGTGATTAGATTTCCGTCTCGATGGATGGACAGGACGTTGAGGTCGAATGATTCACCCAGCTTAGATTCATGCAGATTTTTGCCGACCAATGAGCTTTGAGGGCTTACCTGCACTTCGCCGATATAAGCGCGCAGCTGCCTGGCAACCTGGGAGTCAGAAGCGGTTTCGCGGACCGGCAGCAGGTGACGGCCGATCAGCACCATATAGACGATCCCGGCCAAGAGGGCAATGATCCCCATCGGGGTGATGTCGAAGAAGCCAAAGCTGGGGAGCCCCCGTTCAACCAAGATGCCCTGGGCTAAAATGTTGGCCGGGGTGCCGATCAGGGTCATGCTGCCGCCCAGCAGTGAGGAAAAAGCCAGCGGAATCAGCAGCTTGGAAGCCGGAATCTTGGTCTTGTTCGAAATCCCGATCACAGCCGGCATCAATACGGCTACTGCCCCAACATTATTCATGAAGGCCGAAATGACGCCGCAGACCAGCATGATCACGGCGATAAGCCGGCCCTCGCCGCTGCCCGACAGCCGTAAAATGAACGACCCCAGTTTGTCGGCCACGCCGGTTTTGAAGAGTCCCCCGGAAACAATATAGACGGCCCAGATCGTGATTACCGCCGGATTGGCGAAGCCAGAAAAGACATCTTCCTTTGGGACCAGGCCGCTGATCGCGGCTGCCAGAAGAACGATTAAGGCGATTAGATCGACGCGCAGCCGTTCCGTGGCGAACAGGAACAGGGCCATGCCGATGATGCCGAGGGTCAGTGCAATCTCAAAGGTCATCGCATATCCTTTTACGAATGATGTTGATAGGCCTCGAGACCCATTATAATAGGGAGTCCTGGGAACTGTGAAGCAAAATGGGTAAATTAGGTGTTTTTCTCATGTGCAGCGGGCTCTGGCGGCGGCCAGGGCAGCCATCGGGGCGGCCTGAAATGGGGCCGGCAGGGGGATGACGGGAATGGGATCGGGGGAATAAAAGAGCGGCCGGCATGAATGAAGAACGGCCGGCATGAATGAAGAACGGCCGGCATGAATGCCGGCCGCTACATGGGCGGTGGTGTGGTGGGAAGGGCGGATGGGCCGGCGGGGGAGGAAGAACGGCCAGCCTCTGTGCCGGCCGCTGCGCGCGCGTGAGCGGGTGCGTTCTGGCATTCACCAACCGGCACCAGGGAGCTCACATCAGGCTGGTGCGCTCGAGGACGTCGAGGACCAGGTGTGTCAGGTCGTCCGGCCGGCTGCAGATGCCGAAAGCACCGGCCGGGGTAGGCAGCGATCGGTCCACGGAGCCGATGTAGAAGATGAGCGGCGCCGGCTGGTTTTGGGCGCGCAGTTGGCCCAGCAGCCGCAGGCCGGCATCGAACCCTTCAGCACGGACCATGTCGGAAACCACCAGCTGATAGGGGTAATTCTCCATCAGCGCCAAGGCGCCGTCGGTGGAGCGGGCCACGTCGACGCCGATGCTCAAGGATTTGAAAATCATCCGTTCGTAGTAATTGTTGGCGGGGTTGTCGTCGACCCAAAGCAGTTTGGCCGGGCCCAATGCCGGCGCGACCAGCCGGATGCGGCGTAAAACGGGGGACTGGTCAAAGAAGCGGACGGCTTCTTCATAGATTTCAGGTTCCGGGATGATCTCGGTCAGCAGGGCGACCTCGCCAGCCGCTTCAGGTGAGGGGACCACTGCCTTCTTGATGAAGCCGAGCAGCTGCTTGCCGCTTTGTTCAAGGGCCAGGTCCAGCCCTTTGTCTAATACCATCGACGCCAGGAAACTTCCGGCAGTGACCATCAGGGTGCTGTCAATTTGGATCAATAGTCGCGCTCCGTTGTTCGCGGCTGTTCAGCCAGCCGGGGTGTTGTTAGCCGGTATTTTAGCCGTCTGTGGATGGCATCGTCAAACGGCCGTCATGTGACGGTGACCAGTTGGGCAGCCGCATAAGCCCCGCGCCGAAATGCCCATGTCCATGACGAAGTGCCAATGTAGGGGCCGACCCATGTGTCGGCCCGGCCCCACGGGGATGTCCGGACCCACGGGCAAGCGGCAACCGGCCCATTATTCCGCGGCAGTGGTGTGGGTATGGTGGACGGCCGGCATGAAGGAAGAACGGCCGGCATGAATGCCGGCCGCTACATGGGTGGTGCGGTGGTGGGTGGTGCGGCTGGTGATCAGACGTCGATGGGGCGGTAGGCCCAGGCGCGGCGGATCTTTTTGCGGCGGAACTTCACCTCGTAGGGCGATTTGTGGATGGTGATCCGCTGGCTGAACCAGGCGATCATGTTGGAGGCGACCGCCTGGATGGTGGCGGTGGATCCTTGGGCCTCGCGGGCCGCCAGGATCATCGACCGGGCATCAGGATCGACCAGCAGCTCGTCGACGATATCGTCATGTTCAACGTAATCTTCCAACTGCAGATATTTCCTGCGAATGGCGTTGGCGATCAGCGGGAAGATCCGCTCGTGGGTGAAGCTGGCTGCCGGCTTTGCCGGGGTGTCACTTACCGGCTTGCGGCTGACTTTGGCCCGGATCGGCACTGCCGGACGGCCGTGGAGATCGGGCGTCAGCCGGTCAAGCTCGGAGCAAATGATCTGCGGTGGTTTGATAAAGGTTTCGCGGTCGTACCAGGTACCGCCGATGTGGATGTATCGACTGCCGTTAAATTCAAGTTGTCTGTTCATCATCTTCTCCTGGGTGCAGGGCATCGCCTGACTTATCATGGAAGCCGACAGCTGTCGGTCACCAGGGTGATGCCGTGACATCGGGGGCGGTAAATTTATCGCAGAAATGAGGCCGTTCGGCTGCCTGAAGGCACAACTAATGCGGAGGCGATATCGCGGTTGAGGACGGAGCATTAACCTGTGTCAATACCAGTATAGCATAAAACGATGGCCGGCTGACGCCGACCTGGAGGAGTCGGGCCGCTAGGGGGCAGCGCCGTCGATGGCGATGGTGCCCAGGGAGACCCAGTCACCGCCCCCTTCCAGGGGCAGCCGTCCCCCGCTGATCCAGTCATAGAGGCCAACGCCCAGCTGGTAAGTCCCGGCGGGCAGGGCCGGGGGCAGCATCAGCTGGTGGCGGTCGACGACCAGCCGGCTGCTGCCCCAGGAGGCGGTGGGGGCATAGCCGGCGCCGGGCTGCCCGTCATGCTGGGCGGCCAGGGCGCCATCCGGGCCAAGCAGATGGACGAAGACCACGTAGTTCTGCGGCGCCGGCTGCTGGGCTCGCCAGCCCAGCTGGAGGTTGATCCAGCTGGCGCCGCCGTCATCGACCAGCTCCCAGCCGGCGGATTCCAGGGTAATCCCACCGGGGTAGGCGATGGAAAGGGACAGTTCTGGCGCTGCCGCCTGGGGTATGGCGTAGGGGATCAGCCGTAAATCATCGAACCATTGTTCAGTGCCGGGGAAGCCGCTGCCGGCCAACCACAGCTCCACGCCGTTGTCAGGATTGGCGGCGGCGGTCTGCTCGCTGAGCAGCCACAGCCGGCGGCAGCGTCCGGCGGCCCGTTCCAGCGCCGCCTGGCTGGGGGGCGATAGGGGGCTCTCAAAGGCCATGCCCAGGTCGGGCAGCGGGCCCAGATAGCGGTCCATCCAGTCCAGGTTTCGTTCCGGCAGCAGGGTGATCACACATTCACGGCCGCCCAGGGCCAGGGTATCGATGGAGGCGGTGAGGGCGGCGAAAGGGTCAGGCTGGCCCTCAGCGGCGGCAGCCGGCTGGGAAAGCAGGGCGATCTGGGCCAGCAGGGCGGCCCCCAGCAGCAGCAGGCCCGTCCGGGCGGCGCCTGTTTGTCCCCGGCGCAGCCTGGCGATCAGGATGACGCCCAGCAGCAGGCTGCCCAGCCCCAGCCCCAGCAGGGGCCAGTTGAGCTGGGGAGAGAGGGCGCTAAGCTGCGGCGGACTCAGCCGCAGCCCCTGGACCAGCCGGTCCAGAGGCAGCCATCGGCTCTCCCAAAAGAGGCTGTTAGCTGCCGGTAGGGTCAGCGGGAAGGGCATCGCCTTGAAGTGGCGGAAAATGTCCGACTCTAGGGGGATCTCCTGGCTGAGCGCCGCCAGCGCCTGGATTATCAGGGAAAGCAGCAGCAGCCCGGCGGCGGCGAATGCGGGCCAGCGGCGGCGGCGGAGCTGGTCGGCCAGGATGGGGACGCTCAGCAGCACCAATGCGGGCATCAGTGAGACCAGGAAGCGAGGGCCCCAGGCCAGCCCGCCCCACCACTCTTCATAAACGGTGTAGATCAGCAGGATGCTGCCCACCTGGGCCAGGAGCAGCAGGGTGAAGCGGCGGCGGCGGTCCCCCAGGGCGGCAGGCAGGCTGAACGGGATCAGCAGGACGAAGGGAGCGTACCAGACGGCGCCGCGGGCGCTGCTGAACAGGATGCCTATCAGGGCTGCCGGGATGTTGGCCAGGGCGAAGCTGTGGGGGCGCAGCTGGTTGAA
>JAHEEY010000190.1 GCA_024640485.1 Chloroflexota bacterium
AGCTTCCCGGAGCAGATGGTCTACCTGGAATGGGAGCTCAGCGACTACGCCGCCGGCCCCGACTGCCTCGGCTGCCACATGCCTGCCGCCGACGGGGCGGTCCCCGTGGCCAACAGCGGCAGCCCCGCGCGAGAGCCGTTCCGGCAGCACACCTTTGCCGGCGGCAACAGCTACTTGATCCAGCTGTTCCAGAATTTCGGGCCGGAATTGGGCACCACCGCCGGCAGCCAGGAATTGGCGGCATCCCGCCTTCAAGCCGAGGCGCTTCTGGGCACCCAGACCGCCGCCCTGACCATCGACGATCTGCAGCTCGCCGGGGATGAGCTGACCGCCGTTCTCTCCATCAACAGCCAGGCCGGGCACAAATTCCCCACCAGTTATCCATCCCGCCGCGCCTGGATTCATCTCACCGTCCAGGACGCTGCCGGCGCCGTCCTCTTCGAGTCCGGCGGCGTCTCAGCCGACGGCTCCATTGCCGGCAACGACAACGACGCCGACCCGTTCGCCTACGAGCCCCATTACCAGACCATCACCGAAGCCGATCAGGTACAGATCTACGAAGCGATCCTGGTCGGCGCCGACAATCATGTCACCACCACGCTGCTGCGGGCCGCCAGCTACATCAAAGACAACCGCATCCTGCCGGCTGGCTTCGACAAAGCCAGCGCCCCGGCAGATGTCGCCGTCAACGGCCTAGCTCTGGACGACGATGATTTCACCGCCGGCGGCGACACCCTCAGCTACCGCCTTAATTTGGCCGGCAGCAGCGGCCCGTACACCGTCACCGCCGAACTGCTCTACCAGGCCATCGGCTACCGCTGGGCCATGAACCTGGCGCACCATGACACCGCCGAAGTGGACACATTCCTGGATCTATACGAAGGGGTGCCCAACTGGCCGGTGCCAGTCTCCAGCGCTGCCGCCGTCACTCCGTAAAAAGCGGATTCTCCGCCAAAACGTTCTCCGGTGGAGAAACCCGCTTTTTCGTCTATTCTGGGCTATTTAGCGTACATATTCATAAAATATGTACGCCTATTTTGGTGGCGAAATGAGCGTCGCAGGCCAGCTGGGTTCCTGTCAGTTATGGGCTTCCGTTTGGAAAAACGATCTCACCGCTGTCAGAACCGTCGCCTCATGCGTCCCGCCCCCGAGTCTAGGCGCGACCTAATTTGACCAACTGTTTGGTGAGTCGCTTCCCCTGCTATAGAATCCCCTCCGATATTTACGCCTTGTGCTGGCAGGTGGAGCTGCCAACCGCAGACAAACGCGAAAAACCAATGGATGTACCCGCCCAGGTTCCAGGCAAACGGCTGCTTCTCTTCTGCCGTTCTGCTGCCCAGGCACTGAAGACACAATATGTCGATTTCTCAACCAACCAGCGAAGACAACAGCAAGATCCGCACCACCATTATCGCCTTTATCGCTCTATATATTATTTGGGGCACCACCTACCTGGCAATCAGTATCGCCGTCCACACCATCCCCCCATTCCTGATGGCTGGCGTTCGCTTTCTGATCGCCGGCAGCGCCACCTACGCCTTTCTACGGCTGCGCGGCGTCCCCCGCCCCACTAAACCCCAGTGGCGCTCTGCCGCCATTATCGGCGCCTTCCTACTGGTCGGCGGCAACGGGCTGGTCACCTGGGCCGAGCAGGAGGTCCCCTCCAGCATCGCCGCCCTAATCGTCGCCACCATGCCCATGTGGATGGTGATGTTTGATTGGCTGATCTTCAAAGGGCCCCGCCCGGCACGGAAAATCGTCGCCGGCCTGCTGCTGGGCCTCGTTGGCATCATCCTGCTCATTGGGCCCGGGCAGATCTTAGGCACCGCCACCTTCAGCAGCACCCACCTGCTGATCATGCTGGCGGCGCCCGTCTTGTGGAGCCTGGGTTCCCTTTATGCCCGCCACGCCCCCCTGCCCAAGCATGTGTTCATGTCCACCGCCATGGAGATGCTGGCCGGCGGGCTGCTGCTGCTGATTGCCGCCGGGATCACCGGGGAATTCGGCAAGCTCGATATCCCCCACATCTCTACCCAATCGCTGGCCGCCATGCTCTACCTGACCATCTTCGGCTCCATCGTCGCCTTCACCGCCTACGTCTGGCTGCTTCAGAATGTCACCCCGGCGCGGGTCTCCACCTACACCTACGTCAACCCGGTGATCGCCGTTTTCTTGGGCTGGCTGATCCTCAGCGAGCCCATTACCGCCCTGACCCTGGTCGCCGTGGTGGTTATCATCGCCGCCGTGGTGCTGATCACCAGCCAGAAACCCAAGGCTGTCACCCAACCGGAACCCGCCCCCACCGATTAACAGTCCCAGAAAACAAAAAAGGGCGGCCAGCCGTGCTGGTCGCCCTCAATATCACCACTAAGCCTCGCCTGATCCTCGCAGCTACGCTGCCGCGGGGATATGGAACGGTACGTCAATAACGATCACATCTTGCTTCTGCCGCAGCTCACGCCGCAAGATATTGGCTGTCTGATTGTGAAGGATGTTGGCATACCCTTCAGCCGGAATAAATTCCGGGACTACAATAGTAATCAGGGCGCCCTTAAATTCGCGATTGTTTACATCCTGCACGTAGTCCACCAACGGCTTCATAATATCCCGGAAATCATAGTCAATTATAACCAGCTGAATCCCTTCGGTCAGCTCCGGGAAACGGGCCCATCGACGCAAGACACGCTCACGCATTTCCGGAGTGGTCGAGACGCACACTGCCCGGATGTCAGTAGCGATGGACCTGGCAAATTTCAGTGCCTGCAGGGTTCCCCGGTGAACATCACCGATAGGTACGATGACGGCGTTAGCCACATCTACCAGATCGTCCACACAAAAATCACGGGTGCTCAAGGTATTGGCCACCTGTTGATAATGCTGGTTGATGTGGGCGAATACGAACACGAATACCGGAATAGCCAGTGCCACGATCCAGGCCCCATCCACGAATTTGGTAGCCAGCAGGATGAGGAACACAATCCCGGTGGTAATGGAGCCAACTACATTGACCACTCGCTTCCAGCGCCAGCCGCTCTCGAAGTGAATCTCGGTCACCTGGGTACGGATTTTCTCCCCTTCACTCAAGGTACCGATCTTGCCCATCAGATGGGACATACCCGCCTGAGAGAGGGTGAAGCTGAGCATAACCCCCAGCGCGTAAAGAGGCAGCATCGCGATTTCATTCGCCTGGAATATGAGCACGATGATCGAGGAAATGACCGCCAACACGATGATGCCGGAGCTGTATACCAGCCGGTCACCCCGGTTCTGCAGCCAGCGCGGCAGGAAGCCATCGGCCGCCAGGAAAGAGCTCAAGCGAGGAAAATCCTGATAACCAGTGTTGGCCGCCAGGAACAGGATCAATGCCGTAAACGCCTGGACCCAGTAGTAGAGGAAGCCGCCGCCGCTGATTTGGCGGGTCATCTGCGAGAGAATGCTCTCCCCGTGCTCCGAGGGCACCAGATGCATTCCCGTGGCCAGGAAGGTGATCCCCACAAACAGCGACATCGCGATCACGCCCATAACAACCATGGTGACCACCGCGTTTTTCGCCTCCGGCGATTTGAACGCCTTCACCCCATTGCTGATCGCTTCAATGCCGGTCAAAGCGGTACAGCCGCCGGCAAACGCTCTAAACAGCAGCCAGATGTAGGCGAATCCGACCAATGACCGGGACGGCAGCACCACTTCTTCCAACGTCGGCAGCGGCGCGAAGCCGAAAAGGCCAAAACGGCGCAGCAGGCCGATGACAATAGTCACCAACACCCCGGCGATAAACGCATAGGTGGGCACAGCGAACACGGTGCCGCTCTCGCGAACCCCGCGCAGATTGACCCAGGTGATCAAGGCAATCGCCGCCAGGGCGATGATCACCCGGTATTCGAACGCCTCCGGCACCGCTGAGGTCACCGCACGCACCCCTGCCGAGACAGAGACCGATACGGTCAAGATATAGTCGGTCAGCAGCGCCGCAGCAGCCAGCAAGGAGGGATACTTTCCCAGGTTGTCCTTGGCGACCGTATAAGCGCCGCCCCCATCCGGATAATGCATGATGGTTTGGATGTAGCTGAAAACCACCATCAATACCAGCGCCGCCACGCCCAACGCCAGCGGCAGGGTCATCGACAAGGCGCCGCTGCCCAAAACAATCAGCACCCCCATAATCGCTTCCGTCGCATAGGCGTTGCTGCTGATCGGATCAGAAGCAAAGACAGCCAGGGCACGAATCTTATCTAGTCTTTCGTGGATCTCCTGGCTGGTGGGAAATGGCTCACCAATCAATGTACGCTTTAATTCCGCAATAGTCATTCTCGCTCGATCTCCAATGTTCATCTCAGGCAAAGACGGGTCCGACAACTTCGTCAGCCCCTACCAATCACCTTGAGAACTGCGTCAGTAACAATCTCCAATGGGAAAACGTCTCACGCATTCACATGACGGTAACCACAGACGTATTTCCAATTGAAACACCGGCTATTTCTGTGGTCCGTAGAAACAGCAACAGGGACATCTCTTTCGACAGTGCCAGAGATGCCCCTCTTTTTGCCTTGAATTCATAATGAGCACCTGCACTCAGGTACTGATTGCACATCTAAGATACCAAATACCCCGTCAAGAAAGGGTCAAGACGCCCTGAAAACATGTCAAGAAAACATCAAGACTCCCCTACACCAGTCCGGCGCTTGATAGAATCGACAGAGTTAGATTAACCCCAGATTAGAAAGGTTAATCAAAGATAAGTCACCAACATCCCATTCCGGCGCTTATTAGCTGCGTCAGGAGATAAACATGAAGAAATTGCCCGTGATAACAGTTCTATGGCTTGCCGCCGCCCTTTTAGCCGCCTGTAAGCCAGCCGTTCAGGCCGACGACCTTTCCTCCGCTGCCCTTGCCAATCGCCAGGTCATCAGCCTTGATAATAAGATGGTAGCCACAGTGGAAGATGTCCTGCTGGCGGTAGACAGCGGCAGTATCAGCTACATCACCCTCACCCTCCCCCAGGACCCGTTCAGCTACGGCACAGCAGCTTTCCTGGACGCCTCGGCGGACCGCACTGCAGTACCGTGGCAGCTTATTTCCATTGATCCAGAAACCGGAAAGCTGCATTTGCAAGCCGCCGCCTCTGTGCTATACGAAGCGCCCAGCCTCAAGGCGAACGCATCACAGCTTTCCGCTGACTGGGACAGTGAAATCGCCGCCTACTGGCAGAGCTACGCCATCGCCAGCCATTAAAGCCCTGTTTATTTGAACCTGGCGTGGGATGCCTTACAATCTGATTGATAATCGGTCAAACCATCCTGGCTTGTTCGGCAGCTAATGTGGGTCTCCCCCCCACCAGCCCGGATCAAGCGGGCACCGCGGTTTATGAGCAATCAATCAGATCAACAAGCCTCCCCCATAAACGGCTTCCAAGTTGATGGTCAATCCGATCACGGTCGGTTGACCATCTTTTTGGGTTACGCCGCCGGCGTTGGCAAGACCAGAGCCATGCTCGAGGCCGCCCACCAGCGGCTGGCTGACGACCTGGATCTTGTGATCGGCCACGTCGAGAGTCACAAACTCTCCGAAGACCGGGAGCGGCTGGCCGAGTTTGAGCAAATCCCCTACCGGATTAGCCCTGCCGGGGCGGAAATGGACATTGATGCCATTCTGGCCCGATGGCCCCAGATCGTCCTGGTCGATAAACTGGCCCACACCAATCTCCCCGGCTCCCGCCACCTCCGCCGCTATCAAGACGTGCTGGAGCTGCTCAATGCCGGCATCGATGTCTACACCACTGTCGATATCCAACAGATCGAAAGCCTCAACGATATCGTCGTTCAGATTACCGGACTGACTGTCACCGAAACCGTTCCCGATCACATACTGGATAACGCCCACGATATCGTCATCGTGGATCTGCCCGTAGACGAGCTGCTGCTTCGCCTGGAAGCCGGCAAAATCCAGGTTCCAGGCACTTCCGAACAGACGCTGCGCCAATTCTTTCGCCCCGGCAACCTGACCGCCCTGCGGGAAATGACCCTACGCCGGGCCGCCGACCGGGTCGACCAACAGATGCGCGCCTACATGCACGCCCATGACATCTCTGGCCCCTGGCCCGCCAATGAATACCTGATGGTCTGCGTCAGCGTCAGCCCTTTAGGGCAGCGGCTGGTGCGCACCACTCGCCGGCTGGCCCGAGCGCTGGGGGCTGAATGGGTGGCTGCCTATGTGGAAACGCCGGCCCACGATAAGCTGCCGGAAGCGGCTCAAAATCAGGTGACTCGTACCCTAAAACTGGCCCAGGAATTAGGCGGTAAGACCATCCGCTTGAGCGGGCGCGACATCGCCGAGACGCTGATCACCTACGCCAACAATCAAAACGTCACCAAGATTGTGGTAGGCAAGCCGCTCTGGCCCTGGTGGCGGACACTCCTGCGCCGGTCCATCGTCGGCCAGATGGTCTACCTCACCCAGGATTTGGACCTCTACATCATCAGCAGCAAACTAAAGTCCGCCAGCAAACGCCCGAAGAGATGGCGCCCCCCGTCACTCTCAGTCAACTTCCGTTCCTATCTACTCAGCGCCGCCCTGGTACTGCTGGCCACCTTCATCGGCCTCCCGCTGCGCCCCTTTGTCAACCCTACCAATCTGGTGATGCCCTACTTGATCGCGGTGATGCTGGCTGCCGTCTGGTTTGGCCGCTATCCCGCCATTACCGCTTCGCTGCTGGGCGTCATCGCCTTTGACGTGGTCTTCGTTCCCCCGTATTACACCCTGGCTGTCGATGATGGCCAGTATCTGCTTACCTTTGCCGGCCTCCTGGCCGTCGGACTGGTGATCAGCACTCTGGCCGCCCAGGCCCGCGAACATGAGCTGATCGTGCGCCACCGCGAAGCCCACACCACGGCACTGTATGAACTCAGCCAAAAACTGAGCAAAGTATCTGAAAAAGCGGATATCGCCCGCATCGCTATCAGCCACATCTACACCACCATCGGCAGCTCGGTGGCATTGTATCTCCCCCAGGACGGCCGCCTTGTCCTGCAGGCCAGCTCTCCCGATTTTCCACTGGATTCCGGCGCCATGGAAGCCGCCGAATGGGTCTTTCGCCAGGGCCGGCCCGCCGGCCGATACACCACCACCCTTATCAGCCTTGCTGGCCACTACCTGCCGCTGCTGGCATCCGGCCGGGTCATCGGCGTCATGGCAATCACCTTTCCCCCTGAGCAGACATCCCTGGCCGACGACCATCGCCGGCTGCTCCGCTCATTAGCCACCCAGATCGCCCTGGCCATGGAAAAGGATCAGCTGGCGAAACGGGCCCAACAAGCCCGGCTGCTGGAAGAAACCGAAAAGCTGCAGTCCGCCCTGCTCAACTCCGTCTCCCACGATCTGCGCACCCCACTGGCCTCCATTACCGGGGTGCTGAGCAGCCTGCGCGAAGACAGCGACCTGCTCTCCGAGTCTGCCCGGCAGGAGCTCATCTATACCGCCTGGGAAGAATCATGGCGGCTGAATCGCTTGGTAGCCAATTTGCTGGATATGACCCGGCTGGAGTCCGGCGCCATGAAAGTGAAGCAGCAGCTCAACGATGTCATCGATCTGGTGGGCGCGACCCTGGCCAACATGCCCATGCAGCTCAAAGGGAGGGAAGTAGCGGTGAGCATCCCTGAGGAACTCCCTCCCATCACCATCGATTTTGTGCTGATGATGCAGGTGCTGGTTAATCTGCTGGAGAACGCCGTCAAATACACCCCACCTGAGTCAGCCATCGAGATCGATGCCTATCAGGCGGGAAACGAGATCGTCATCCGGGTGATGGATCGCGGCCCAGGGCTGCCGGAAGAGAAGTTGGAAGCCGCCTTTGACAAATTCTTCCGCGGTGATGCCCGCGGCATCAGCGGCACCGGTTTAGGGCTCTCCATCGCCAAAGGGATTGTCGAGGCCCACAGCGGGCGCATCTGGGTAGAGAACCGGGCCGGCGGCGGCGCCGTTTTCTCGCTGGCCCTACCTCTGGCTGGCAATCCCCCGGCATCTGCCGGCTGAACGCTGCCCGCCGTTGGTCAGCTACCCCGCGTCTACCTTCAATCGATACCCCACCCCTGGCTCTGTCAGGATATACTGCGGCATGGAGGGGTTCTCCTCGATTTTGCGCCGCAGATTGCTCATATGCACCCGCAGCAAATGGGTTTCCGTCTGGTAGCCTACCCCCCGAATCTCCCGCAGCAGCTGCTGGTGGGTCAGCACCCGCCCCGCGTATTTGATCAACACCCGCAGCAAATCAAACTCCGTAGGGGTCAGCTGCAGCTCCTGACCGCCGCGGGTGACTACCCGGGCAGTGATATCCACCCGCAGCTGGCCCGATTCGAATACCAGCACCGGCTCTTCCACCCGCATGTGGCGGGTCGCTACCCGCAGCCGGGCCATCAGCTCGCCGACACTGAATGGTTTGGTCAAATAATCGTCCGCCCCGGTATCCAATGCCTCAATCTTGTCGCTGTCCCGATCCTGTGCCGAGAGAATCACGATCGGGGTGCTGCTCCATTCACGGATGCGTCGGGTCGTTTCGATCCCGTCAATTCCCGGCAGCCCCAGATCCAGGATAATCAAGTCAGGCATGCAGTTCACCGTCTGCATGATGGCGTCTT
>JAHEEY010000191.1 GCA_024640485.1 Chloroflexota bacterium
TACCAGGACGGGGGGTATTGGGATATCACCCGAAAGCGGGCTGCCGACTTCGTCCGCGGCGATATCAACACAATTTTCAGTTTCGGCTCTGTCCTGGCGATGTTCTTGCTGGGGTTGGCTGCCGGCAAACGGCGCATCTTCCAGCAGATAGACGCCCAATTGGGCTGGGTCCGTCTGACGGCCCTGTTCAGCCTGCTGTTCGGCCTGCTGCTCAACGGCATCATCGTTGGCAGAGAGATCTCCCCAGGGTGGCTGCCGGCGGCATACGATTATCCGATCGTGGTGGTCGCCCGCACCTTTGGGGGGCCGGCGTTGGCGCTGTTCTATCTATGCGCCGTCATATTGCTCAGCCGCAGCGGTTATTGGCTGGAGCGGCTGCGGCCCATGGGCCAGTTGGGGCGCATGGCGCTGACCAACTATCTGTTGCAGTCGGTCATGGCTACCGCGGTGTTCTACAGCTACGGGTTGGGGCTGTACAGCCAGACTGACCCGTCCTTTGGCCTGATCGTGACCATCCTGATCTACCTGATCGAAATTAGAATCAGCGGCTGGTGGCTGGAAAAATACCAGTATGGGCCGGTGGAGTGGGTGTGGCGCTGGCTGAGCTACAGCCGGCGGCCGCCGATGCGCCAAGGGGCGGTTTACCAGACGGCAGCGCCCAACCGGCTGCTGGCCCGCCTGCGGCGTATCCCCCTGGCGATCCGCCTGGGCGGCAGCTGGCTTGTCCTGCTCTTGTGGGGATTCGGGCTGTTCCAATGGTACCAATCCTTCGATATATCGGTGTCATCCTTGATCCCCGGCGACAATGCGGCAGCGGTCCAGACAGTGGTACCCACGCGCGTGGGGGCCGCGGGATCTGAGGCGGTAATCCCTAGGGCCACGCCGCAGGTGAATCCGGTCGATTACAACCCCACTGATTTGATCCTGACCGGCAGCATGGACGCCCTGGCGGCCAGCTTCGATGCCGAAGCCGCCCTGGAACAGATCGAGATGCTGACCAGCCCGCCCTATTTGGGGCGTCTAGCAGGGTCGCCTGGCGGGCAGGCGGCCGGCGATGCCATCGCCGAAGAATTTGCACAGCTGCGGCTGCAGCCGGCCGGCGATGACGGCACTTTCTTTCAGTCATTCCCCATCAGCTACACTACCCTATCCGCAGTCCCCCAGCTCCATGCGACGCTGACCGGTGGTGAAAGCCGCGATTACGTTCTATACCAAGATTTCGCCCCCATTATCAGGGATTATGCCGGCGAAGGAGCCGGCAGCGGCGAGGTGGTCTGGGTCAATCGATGCAGCCACGCTGATTTTGGCAGGGTGCCGCTGATCGGGGCCATCGCCATGTGCCAGACTGGCCTGGGCGGCAGCGACATCCAGGCTGCCAGCCGGGAAGCGGTGGAACAGGGGGCTGCCGGCCTGCTGCTGCTCACCGACCCAGAGGAGCGCGCAGCTGATTTCAGCGATCGCTTCACCCATCCCTGGATCCCGCAGACCATCCCCACGATGCGGGTGTTCCCGGAACTTGCGGAGGCGCTGTTGACCGGCAGCGGCTATACCATGGAATCTCTGCTGGCACTGGAAGAGACGGTGCCGCTGCAGAGCCAGGTATCGATGCAGGTGGAGACAACCGGCTACGAGGCATGTCCCGGCCAAGGGTGCATCGCCCGCAACGTGCTGGGGGTGCTGCCGGGACGGGACCCGGAATATGCCCATGAACTGGTCATCCTCAGCGCCCACTATGACCATATGGGACAAGGGCCGGAAGGCACCGCCTGGGTCGGGGCCAACGATGATGCCTCCGGGGTGGCGGTGATTTTGGAGATCGCCCGAAGCTGGCAGGAACAAGGGTACGTCCCGCGGCGCACGGTCTTATTTGTCGCCTGGGACGCGGAAGAATGGGGCCTGGTCGGCTCCCGACATTACGTCCAAAATCCCAAGTACCCGCTGTCTGATGTGGTCGGCGTCATCCAGCTGGACATGGTCGGTGCCGGTGACGATGTGCTCTTTGCTGACGGCTCGTCCGAATTGACCGCCGAGCTGTTGGCTCTTGGCTCCCGGCTGCCACTCGCTATGGGCCAGACCAGCATGGGGCGCAGCGATCACGCTCCCTTCCTGGCGGTCGGGGTGCCGGCAGCGCTGCTCATCTGGCTGGATGAAGAAGGCAGCACCCCCTTTCACTACCATCGACCGCTGGATACGGTCCAACTGATCGAGCTGGACAAATTGCAGGCGGTTGGCCAGCTGACCACAGCCGCGGCCCTCAATCTGGCAGAGAGCGAACCAGCGATCCTGACCATGCTGGCAGCCAGAGGAGAAGCAGCCGTCAGCGGCGATTTGTCAGCCTTTGTAGCTACCTCAGACCCCCTTCAAGCGCGGGTGGACAGCAGCTGGTTCAATGACCTGCAATCGCTGCAGCCAATGACTGTCACTTTCAATGCCAGCAATCTGCAGGTGATGGGCGACACCGCCTCCGGTGAGGTGAATATTGAGGCGGCCTACCCCGGGAGCGAATCGAGCCTGGCGGTAGAGCACAGCAGCAGCCGGTTGGCGGTCCAGTTCCAGCATAACAACGGCCAGTGGCAGTGGGCCGGGCCAGATCTGGCCTGGACGGAAGCCGCCGGGATCCAGATCGGCTATCCGGCCTCGGTGGAGCTGCCGCCGACCGGCGTCGGCGAACAGTTCCGGCAGGAATATCGCCAGTTGGCCGGACAGTTGGGGTTGGCTGGTGATGCCGGGATCCGGTTGGAGCTGCTGCCCAACAACGCCGCAGTACGGGGCAGCGCCGGCCTATCGTTGGGGCAGGAACAATCTTTATGGGTCGATCGGGGCATCGTCAAGCTGGTATACAGCCCCCGGCTGACAACCAGCGTCCAGCTGGCAGACGCCGCCGTCCAGCTCTTGCTGGCCGATCAGGGGGTGACCGAGGCGTCCGCCGGCTGGCTTTGGCAGGGGCTCCCCCAGCTGTGGCAGGCGCGATCCGACAGCGTCGAGGTGCAGTCAACCTACCTGCCCCAGCTGGCTGACGCATTCACCGGGGAACAGCCGATCCCCGATTCCGCGGCAGCATGGGCGGCGGCAGATTATCTGCTGGCCCAGGTTGGCTGGCAGGGAATCGGACAGCTGATCGTTGAACTGGGCCGGTCAGATTTGGAAACGGCCCTGGCCCGTACTGTAGGGCGGGATGCCGCCGGCTTCGAGGGAGACTGGCGGTCGACGTGGGAAAGCCGGCTGACCGCGGTACAGGCACAGCTGAACAGCCTGCTGGAGAGACGAACCGAGGCGATCCTGGGGGGAGATGAAGCGTCTTTCCTGACAACCGTAGACCCAACCATCCCCGGGCTGATCAACAGCCAGCGCCATTGGCTGGCTGATCTGAGCGCCCATCCGGTGGACTATTTCTCCCAGGCAGCTTCGCCGCTGGCGTTGTTGGCCGACGGTACCGTGCTGGCCCAGGTTGATTTCGACTACCAGCTGACCGGCCGCGGCGCTTCTACGGCCCAGGTCTCGCTGCTGTTCTCCCCAACCGGCGACGGCAGTTATCTGTGGGCGGGCAAACGGCTGCTGGAACTGCCAGGTGAAACGGTAGTTTTCGCCTATCCCGACGGGGAAGCTGAGCTGGCCGCTGCCCTGCAGAGAAAAGCGGCTGATTGGACCGGACAGCTGAGCGGGTTACTGAACATCACCCCATCGGCGCCTGTAAGGGTAGAGCTTTATGACGGTTCCGATGATTTCCGGGCGGCGGTGTCACTGGCTTACCCGCCGGCGGATTGGGCCGACGCCTGGACCGGTGAAGGACAGGCGATCAAGCTGCGGCTGCTGCCAACCAGAGGCGAACGAGGATACGACGCCCCCCTGGTCACCCAGCTGATCCGACAGCTGCTGCTGCAGTCGGGGGTCAATGAGGAGTGGCTCCTGAGCGGCTTGAGCAGCTATCTCTCCTACACATTCGACGGCGGCGCTACCCAGAAAGGGATCAGCAGTCAGTGGGAGGCGATGACAGCCGCGGCGGCTGATGGCGGCCTGCTGACACTCGACGGGCTGCCGGTAGATATCGATTTGACCCGGGCCGATTCGGCGATGGCAAAGGTCCAGGCGTGGGACGCGATCCGTTATCTGGTGAACAACTACGGCTGGGAAAGCTTGACACTGCTGAGCCAAGGGGAAACCTTCCCGGCAGTGACCGGCCTATCTGAAGCCGCCTTCATGCAGGCGTGGGCATCATCGCTGATGACCTCGCACGTAGACGAAGATTGGATCGAGCAGGTGAATCAATTCGATACCGAGGCAGCCATGGCCCAGTTGGGCCAGCTGACAGATCCTGGTCTGAGCGGGCGGCTGGCAGGAAGCGACGGCGCCGACCAGGCGGCAGAACTGATCGCCGCTCAATTCCAGCGGTACGGACTGACAGCCGCCGGTGATGATGGTCGCTACACCCAGGCGGTGCCCATCACCATGACAGAGCTTGCCGGCACCCCTACCCTGAGCGTGCTGGTAGCTGACGGCGAAGCGGCGGCGCTGCGCTTCCGGGAACATTTTCTGCCGGTGCGGCCGGTAATTGAGGGGACCCCAGTCACCGGCGAGCTGTTCTTGATGCAGCCGGAGAGCTCATTCGAAGGGGCGGCCTTCGAGGGAGGCATCCTGGTGCGGCGGCCGGAATTATCGATTGAAGAAGAGATCTCCCGGGCAGTTGAATACGGCGCCGGCGCTCTGCTGTTGATCGGCTTCAAGAAAGAACCGGCCGAACTGTATGGGAAGCTGCCGGTCTCCACCCTGCCCGACGCGCCTATTCCGGTGCTGGAGCTGACCATGAAAGGGTATGAACAGCTGCTGGAAGCACTGGGATTGGACCGTACCAGCGCCAGTCGGCTGCCGCCGTTGCAGAGGATGGGGGTTGAAGCAGAGGTCTCATTCAACGTCAGCCAGCCGCGGCCGGCACTTACCAGCAACGTGCTGGGGCTGCTCCCAGGCAGCGACCCCACACTGGGCAGAGAGACAATCATCCTGGGGGCACATTACGACCACGTCGGCGACGATCCGGACGGACGACAGTACAGCGGGCTCAACGATAACGCCAGCGGCGTCGCCGTGATGCTGGAAATCGCCCGCTTGTGGCAGGCGATCGGCTACCAGCCGCAGCGAAGCATCCTGTTCGCCGCCTGGGGTGGGCAAGAGCTGGGCAATCTGGGATCCGCCTATTACCGGGGGCAGCCAACCCGGCCGTTGACCAGCACCATCGCCATGATCCAGCTGGATGGATTAGGCGGCGGTGAAGGGTTTGCCCTGGGCAGCCAGGGGGACCCAGAACAAGATGGGCTGCTGCTCTCCGGCATGGAGGCGATGATGACGCGGCTGGGAGAGAAGCTGGTCACCACCGCCAAGGTCACTGAAAGCGACCATGTCGCCTTCGCCGGGACGCCCTTTCCATCACTTCTAGTCGCCTGGCGGCTGGCTGGCGAAGACAACCTGCCCGACGAATATGCCCGCAGCGTCAACCCTGAACGGCTGGGTGTCAGCGGCCGGGCGACCGCCCTGCTGATCATGTCGCTGGCCCAATAGCCCCTTGGAAAGAGTTGGGCAACCGGTTTATACTAAAGGGAGCAGATCGATCGGCGATCTGCCGGAGACCGTCGACCACCCACCGCCCCGTCCAATCAAAGGATTTAACCATGAACAAGCGAGATCTCGTACTGAGTCTATTGGATAAAGAGAGCGAACCATCCGGCATTCCTGCCGGCTTCTTCCTCCATTTTGATGAAGCATTTCACCGCGGCCGTCCGGCAGTGGACAAGCACATGGCTTATTTCCGCTACACCGGCATGGATTTCGTCAAGATACAGTATGAATTTTCCTTCCCCCATCTGCCCCAGATCCAGACCCCAGATGATTGGGCCAGGATGCCGCTGTACGGCAAGGCGTTCTACCAGGAGCAGCTGGATATCCTGGCAGGATTGCTGCAAGAGGCCCAGAGAGAAGCGCTGGTGATCATGACGGTGTACTCCCCGTTCATGTGCGCCGGCAGCAGTGCCACCAAACCATTGCTCAATCAGCATATCCGGGAAGCGCCTGACAAAGTAAAAAAGGGGATGGAGATCATCACTGACAGCTTGATGATCTTCGTGAAAGAATGTATCAAACTGGGAATCGACGGCTTCTACGCTTCTACCCAGGGCGGCGAAGTCGATCGGTTCGGGGGCTCGCCTTTGTTTGATGAATGCATCAAACCTTACGATCTGCGTCTGATGGAAGAAATGGATCGGGCCTGCATCTTCAATATCCTGCATGTCTGCGACTTCCACAGCGGCTACGATGATTTGACCCCTTTTCTGGATTACCCGGGCCATGTGGTCAATGTCAATCCCCAGCTTGTGTCGCGGAGTTTGAGCAGCAAGCAGTTGGCCCAGATGTTCAACCGGCCGTTTATGGGCGGCCTGGACCGGCACGGGCGGCTGGTAGACGGCAGCCCTGAGGAGATCAAACAGATGGTCACCACGGTGCTGGATGACGCCCCGGCACGGTTCATCCTGGGGGCCGACTGCACCCTGCCCCACGACATCAATTGGGACCAGATCAAAACCGCCATCGACACCGCTCACCAATACCAGCGGTAGCGGAGCGTCAGTCCGAAGAAACGCTCACCTTCACAATTTCTTCTTATTGTTCTAACGGAACGACCTATGGATCTAGCCTATAATCATGGCTGGACTTTAGCTCGAATCATTGGGGATCACCTATTTTAGGCGGCTACCGGCCGATCTCAGGGTGAACCCGTACTTTAAAGGATCTAACATGAACAAGAAAACCTCACTCCTGGCACTGCTGGGAGTTATTTTGCTGCTGGCAGCCTGCGGTACTGCCGAACCAAGCGACACCGCTGAACCCGCTGCCGAGAGCACAACCAGCCAAGACAGCGGCAGCGGGATGGGCATGGGGATGGGCAACATGGGCGGCATGATGGCCCGCCATCACGCTCAGATCCCGGCAGACTATGCCGGCATGCGCAGCCCTGTTGAGGCGGACGAAGCCTCCCTGGCCCGCGGCGCCGAAATCTATACCGCCCAATGCGCCACCTGTCATGGCGACGGCGGCATGGGCGATGGGCCAGCCGCCGCCGGGCTCGATCCGGCACCGGCGGCTATCGCCCATACCAGCCAGATGCTGGGAGATGATTACCTCTTCTGGCGGGTCAGCGAAGGGGGCGGCATGGAGCCGTTCAACTCCGCCATGGTCTCCTGGAAAGCGGTCCTGGATGAAGATGCCCGATGGGACGTGATTAACTACGTCCGGGCCATCGGCAGCGGACAAGTCATGCCGATGGAACAAATGGGCGGCGCCGCTTACAGCCCCGGCAGCCAAGCGGCCCAGCAGGAAGAGATGCTGACCCTGGGTGTGGAAACCGGGGTGATCAGCGAAGAAGAAGCGGCCCTGTTCGCCGAACTGCATGATACCGTAGAAAGCGGTATGCACAGCGACAGCATGAGCGGCGGCATGGACGACCGGATGCAGGACTCCTTGAGCCAGCTGGTCGCCGATGGCAGTATCAGCCAGGAGCAAGCGGACGCTTTCTCCGACATCCACGACCGGCTGCTGGAAGCCGAGTTGATGAAGTAGCCGCCCAACTATCTACCCATAGGATCGGTACCGCCGTGGAAATCAGCCAATGTGCCCCCTCGGCGGTACCGCCCAATCCACCTTCGTTTCCCAATCAGATTTTTCGTTTACTAGCGCAATATGAGAGAAGTGGCGCGCATGATCTATGCCAGCTATACTCTCCTGCTTGCTAGGCGAGTAGTGATGATTCGCCCCCCAAAACTTTTCTAATCGCAATTAAAAAACATGCATCACGGAGCTGAGTGTGCGACTTGGCTCAATGTTAGAAGTCAAGGAGTATATTCATTGAATTTTGATCAATTCTCCCTTGATCCGCGCGTGCTCGCCGGAGTCAAGGAAGTGGGATTCACCGTGCCCACCCCCATCCAAGAAGAAGCCATCCCTGTCGTCCTCAAGGGCGGCGATGTCTTAGGTCTTGCCCAAACCGGCACAGGCAAAACTGCCGCCTTTGCCCTGCCCATCCTCAACCGTTTAGCCACCGGCCCCCTGCGTAAAACTCGGGCCTTGATTGTCGCCCCAACCCGCGAACTGGCGGAACAGATTCGCGAATCGTTCGATGAATTGGGCCAGAAGACCCAAATCCGCACCGTCTCCATTTACGGCGGCGTTGGCAAGGGCGCCCAGGTCGATGCCCTCAAGAAGAAGACTGAGATCGTGGTGGCCTGCCCTGGCCGTCTGCTCGACCTGCACCGGGAAGGCCGGGTCGATTTCTCTGATGTCGAGGTATTGGTCCTGGACGAAGCCGACCGGATGTGTGATATGGGCTTCTTGCCTGACATCAAGCGTATCCTGAAGCTTCTCCCCAACGAACGGCAAACGCTGTTCTTCTCGGCGACCATGCCGGAAGATATCCGCAAGCTGTCGGATGATATCTTGAAGAACCCGACCACGGTCCAGATCGGCATGATCGCCCCAGCCGAGACCGTCTCCCATGCCATCTATCCCATCGCCCATAAGCAGAAGAAGAACCTGCTGGTTTCCTTGCTGCAGAATACCGCCACCGGCCGGGTGCTGATTTTCACCCGCAC
>JAHEEY010000192.1 GCA_024640485.1 Chloroflexota bacterium
ATGAAGCCGGCGCTGGCACTGCTGGGCCAATCGGAGCCGTCGTCAGAGTCGAATCTGGCGGCGCTGCTGGCGGTGGTCACTGATGCCGGACCGGACCTGGCGCAGGTTGGGACGTCGCTGGAGCGGGCCGCAGCGGCGCGGGCGGCGATAGGAGAGATCTCGGGGCTGCCCTGGCGGCTGCAGACAGTGTTGGGCCAGCTGGACGCGGCTTTGCCGTTAGCCCAAGATGGGCTGAAATTCGCCGGGGTGATTCCGCAGATGGCGGGCCTATCCGGCCCGCGGCGATATCTGGTGGTCGCTCAAAACCAGGATGAGCTGCGGCCCACCGGCGGCTTTCTCTCCGGCGCCGGTATCCTGATAATGGACCAGGGAAGGATCGTCGATCTCAGCTTTCAGGATGCCTATGCTGTCGACAATTTCCTGGAAAAGCCTTACGCCTTTCCACCGCAGCCGCTCTATGATCTGATGGGGCTGGAGATGTTCTTGTTCCGTGACGCCAACTACTGGGCTGATTTCCCCTACTCGGCGGAAGTGATGATGGATTTGTACAGCTATGGGCAGGATCTGCCCCCGCTGGACGGCGCCATCGCCGTAGATCAGCGGTTTATCCAGATGCTGCTGCAGGCGACTGGACCGGTGAACCTGCTGGATGCTGGTTCGGTCATCGGCAGTGACACAGTTCTGGGGTTCTTCCAGGAGGCGTGGGCATTCCAAGGGGACCCCGACGCGACCGCCTGGCGCGACTGGTTTGACAACCGCAAATCGTTCATCGGCATCTTCGCCAATGCGCTGCGGGCCAAGATTGAGAATCAGCTTTCCGAGATCGACCCACTGCTCCTTGGCCAGAACATGATCGAGGCCATCGAGTCCAAACATCTGCAGATCTACATGCGCGACCCGGCAGTGCAGTCGGTACTGAAGGAGCTAGGCTGGGACAGCCGGATCATTGGAGAGCCAGGGCAAGACCTGCTGATGGCGGTGGACAGCAATCTGGGCTACAGCAAAGCCAATCTGCTGGTGGATCGCAGCCTGAGCTACGCCATCTCTCTGGATGAACAGGGGAGCGGGATCGCCACCGCCACGGTCAGCTACCAGCATCGGGGCGAACGGAGCGGCGAGCCGTGTCTTCAAGGGGTCTCATACGCCCTGGAAAATGTAACCACATACAGCAGCGTCTCTGACAAATGCTACTGGCCTTACCTGCGGCTGTATACCCCCAGAGGCAGTCGGCTGCTGGATGCCAGCCGGCATCAGGTGGCGGCGGAGACCATGGTCACCGGCCTGGGTTGGGACCGGGGGGCAGAGCCGGTGATAGATCTGCCCTGGCTGACGGTTTTCGATAATTATTTGGAAGTCCCCAAAGGGGAGACCATCTCCGCCACCATGCGCTACCAGCTGCCAACTATCAGCACCGCCGCGGCGGACGGCAGCCGCAGCTATCAGCTGAAAATCTTCAAACAGGCCGGGACGCGGCCGGAACCGGTGAAGGTATCGATCACCCTGCCGTCTGGGATGGCGTTGATCAGCGCCTCACCGGAGCCTACCGGCAGAGTGGCGGGCACGGTCGAATTTGATGTTGTCCTGGAAATGGATACAGTTATTACCATCAGCTACCGGTAACCTGCCGCGAATGCCGGCATCAAACAGGAAGTGGCCGGGGACGGGCTAGCGGGTAAGGAGATTTCATGTCGCGTCGTTTAATTTTGCTCACTTTTCTGGCTGCCTTTCTTGCCGTCGGCCTTGCCGTGTCTGAAACTCATGGCCTGCAGAACCCTACTATCCCTACCCGGACGCCCACGCCGCTGCCGGTGACACCGACCGAAGTGGTGCCGCCGACAGCGACCCCGGTACCGCCCACAGCCGGACCGCCGGCGGCGACGCAGCCGCCAGCCAGCGCCACGGCACTGCCCACGGCTGTTCCCGCCACGGCGACCGCTCGCCCGCCAGCCGATCCGGCGGCGACACCCTCCTGCGCCAGCCAGCCATTTGCCATCTCTGTAGATATCATCAACGTCCGGCAGGGGCCGGGAACGGATTACCCTGTGGTGTATGCCATGGGATATTTAGAAGAAGCCCCTATTGTGGGACGTGCCAGCGACGCCCCGTGGTGGCAGATCCAGCTTGACGGCGCCGTATTGGGCTGGGTAACCGATGCCCTGATTATCGTCGACGGCTACAGCGGCAGCGTCCCCTTGGTGCCGGCGCCGGCAATTAACGGCAGCACGGTCACCCCCGGCGTGCCCTGGAACCCGACGCCGCTGCCCTACTGCACGGTCACCCCCACGGCAACCGCTACGGCGACAGCTGCCGCTGAGGCGACGGCGACCGCTGAAACGGCTGACGGCGGCGACAGCGAAACAGGGGCCGCCGGCACCGCCGCTCCGACCAGCAGCGCCACCGCCACAGTCCAGGAGAGCACCCCAACTGCGCCCATTCCTACCGACACCGCCCGGGCTATGGTACCCGCGGCGGAAGTGACACCCATCCCCACAGCCGTACCTCTAACCCTGGACCAACCTGCCAAGACCCCTTCTTGGCTTCCCATTGCTGGGCTGGCGCTGTTAGCGGCAGGGCTGGCGATGGCCATGGCCCGCAGAAAAGCGGACCAAGAGAAGTGAGAAGCGGTTTCAACGGAGCGGAAGTTGAGAATGAGGTGCCGGGGCAAGGCGCGCTTTTGCGGCCGGCCGCGGCCTGCTGCCGGTCCGCCATGAACTCCTGCAGCGCCGGCTCACTCCAGAAGCCCCAATCTCAGCGGAAAGCATATGAACTTGATTAACACTAGATTGGTCCTATTGGCATTCTGATAGAAATAAGTATAATCGGTAAAAACCTGATGCCGAAAAGGCACAGCCTGAGGGAAAAACCTTGACAGATAATTTTATGGAAAATGGTGGCGAAACAAGCCATCCAATGGATTTTTTACTGAGTGATGATTTGAACTTACCGACCGCCGGAGAAATCCGGATCGGACAGGTAGTCGAACACGGAACAAACTTAATCTTGATTGATGTTGGCGCCAAGTCAGAAGGCGTCATCAGCACCCAGGAACTGGATTCCTTGGACCAGGAGTCACGCGAGGCATTAGCCTTGGGGAACCAGGTCAAAGTGTGCATCATCGATCCGGAAGATTCCCGAGGGAATCTGCTGGTTTCTTACACCCGCGCGGCGGAAGAACAAGATTGGCTTGATGTGGCCGCTTTACTGGATAGCCAGGAAGTATGCCAGGTTAAAGTGATTGGTTTCAACCGTGGCGGCGCCTTGGCAAAAGTCGGTGAGCTGCGCGGATTTGTACCGAATTCCCAGCTGCGACGTGATCGCTATCTGGGACAGCAGGACAGCATTGATGCTTACCTGCAGAAAATGCATGGCGAGACACTTCATGTCAAGGTTATTGAAGTGGATCGTAGGCGTAATCGGCTGATCCTTTCTGAGCGCGCCGCTGAGCAAGAAATCCGAGAAGCACGTCGAGCTGAATTGCTCGAAGAACTGAAGGTAGACGACGTCCGTGAAGGGCGAGTGGTTAACCTGGCCGACTTCGGCGCCTTTGTTGACATTGGCGGCATCGAAGGGCTGGTGCATCTCTCAGAAATGAGCTGGAAACGCATCAACAGCCCCTCCGAAGTCCTGCAGCTGGGCGACACCGTGGAAGTGTCTATCATCAACATCGACAAGGAACGGCAGCGTTTGGCGCTGAGCATCAAACGGCTGGAATCGGATCCGTGGACAACCATCGCCGAATCATATCATGTCGGCCAGCTGGTTGAAGCCACCATCACCAAGCTCACCAAGTTCGGCGCCTTTGCCCGGCTGAATGATGAGTTTGAACTGATCGGCCTGATTCACATCTCCGAGCTGTCTGAAGATCACATCACCCACCCGCGTGAGATCATCAACGCCTCGCAAGAAGTGACGGTTCGCATCATCCGCGTCGACCCTCCGCAGCGCCAGCTTGGCCTGAGCTTGAAGCAAGTGTCGTCTGACAAATACCTGGAAGCTGACCTGGAACGGTTAGCTGCTGGCTAGTTTCTGGCTGACCTCTTTGGGTCACAGTTATGTGTGAATCTAATTGTGCAGTTAGAACCGAGGTGATTACCGGTGAATTCTAAGAATTGGGAACGTTTTACACAACGTGCCCGCCGTGTTTTAAGTCTGGCTCAAGAAGAAGCCGAACGCCTAAATCACAGCTACATTGGTAGCGAGCATGTCCTGGTGGGACTGCTCCGTGAAGAAGGTGGCGTTGCCGGCCGCGTCTTGCGGGAGCTGGGCTTGGACGTGGCCAGGGTACAGGCAATGATAGAACGTTTGGCCGGGGGACCTGGTACGCGAACGCCATTCACCAAGACGGAACTCTCACCCAGCACCAAGCGTGTCTTGGAGCTGGCTGTGGATGAAGCCCGTCGAATGGGACAGCATTACATCAGTACCGAGCATCTGCTGTTGGGCTTAGCCCGGCAGAATGAGGGGCTGGCCATCGATGTACTGCGCAAGTTCGGCATCAGCACAGAACAGATTCGTCGTCAAACCAAACGGATGCTGAAAGAAAGCCCGGTCGCCGCGACGGAGCAGCGCTCCGTAGGACGCCGCGGCAAAAAAGAAAAAAGCAAGACGCCGATGGTTGATCAGTTGGCTACCGACCTGACCGCTATGGCTGAAGAGCATAAGTTGGACCCGGTTATCGGCCGGCAGAACGAAATCGAGCGTCTTGTTCAAATTCTGGCTCGCCGCACCAAGAACAACCCGGCATTGATCGGGGAACCTGGTGTCGGCAAGACCGCCATCGTCGAAGGGCTGGCCCAACGGATCATCGAAGGGCGGGTACCTGAGATTCTGCATGATAAACGGGTTTTACAGCTGGATGTGGGCAGCCTGGTTGCCGGCACCATGTACCGTGGTCAGTTCGAAGAGCGCCTGAAACGGGTGATCGAAGAGCTGAAATCCAGCGACGCTATCTTGTTTATCGATGAAGTCCATATGCTGGTGGGCGCTGGTTCGGCCGGCAGTTCTGTCGATGCCGCCAACATCCTGAAACCATCACTGGCGAGAGGTGAACTGCAGTGTATCGGGGCGACCACGCTGGAAGAGTACCGCAAGTACATCGAAAGCGATGCCGCCCTGGAACGGCGATTCCAGCCCATCCATGTGGGCGAGCCCAGCCCTGAAGAAGCGATCCTGATCCTTCGCGGGATCAAGGGCGCTTACGAAGAGCATCACAATTTGCTCATCTCTGAGGAAGCGGTGGAAGCCGCTGTCAATCTCTCAACCCGCTACGTGACTGAGCGATTCCTGCCTGACAAGGCGATCGACCTCATCGACGAAACCTCTTCCCGGGTACGCATGTTCCGGGTGCCTCAGCCGGCCGACATTCGCGAAGCGTATGACGAGCTGGGCGAGCTCCGCAAAGAACGGGCTGCCGCCGAAGCGGCAGAAGAGGAAGAAGAGATTACCAGACTGGAAGAACGGGAAGCCGAAGTTCAAGAAAGATTGGAAGATCTGCGAGCCATCAGCTCTCAGGACCAGGAAAAGGTCAGTGTGACCGCGGAAGATATCGCCGAAGTATTGGCAATGTGGACCGGCATTCCTGTCTACCAGTTCACTCAAGAAGAGTCGGCCCGGCTGCTGACTATGGAAACTGAGCTGGCCAAGCTGATCGTCGGACAAGAGGAAGCCATTGAAGGCATTTCCAAAGCTGTCCGCCGGGCCCGCGCTGGCCTCAAAGATCCCCGCCGTCCTATTGGTTCGTTCATCTTCCTGGGCCCCACCGGCGTAGGCAAGACAGAACTCACCAAGGCGCTGGCGACCTTCCTGTTCGGCAGTGAAGACGCCTTGATTCAGCTGGATATGTCCGAGTTCATGGAACGGCACAGTGTCGCCCGGCTGGTAGGTTCGCCTCCCGGCTACGTCGGCTACGAAGACGCCGGTCAGCTGACCGAAGCGATTCGCCGCCGCCCCTACTCCATCGTGGTTTTCGACGAAATCGAAAAAGCACATCCGGAAGCATTCAATATCTTGCTCCAGATCATGGAAGAAGGCCAGCTCTCTGATGCCAAAGGCAACAAAGTTGACTTCCGCAACGCCATGATCATCATGACATCGAATGTGGGCGCGGACACGATCAAGCGTGGGCCCAATCTGGGCTTCTCCTTCCAGCGGAATTCCTCCGCGGTGGCAGAAGAAGAGTACGCCGAAATGCGCAAGGTCCTCATGGAACAGCTGAAGAAGCAGTTCCGTCCTGAGTTCATCAACCGGGTGGACAGCATCGTTGTCTTCCGCCAACTGACCCAAGAAGATATCCGGCTGATCGTCGATATCATCCTGGGAGAAGTGAACCTGCGGTTAGAAGAGCACGAGCTGCACCTGACGGCAACGGATGCCGCCAAGGATTGGCTCAGCGAGCACGGTTACGATCCTGAGTTCGGCGCCCGGCCCCTTCGCCGGTTGATTCAGACCTCAGTCGAGGACCGCATCTCCGACGCGGTGCTCTCCGGCTCCTTCGCGCTGGGCGAGACGATCCAGGTAGATGTCGATGAGGATGATGAACTCACCCTCCGCCATATACCGGTCGAAGAAACCCACGACGAACCGATGCCAGCGTAGCTGGCCGCTTGACGAAACGATAAGTAATGAAAAGCCCGCTTTCCAGCGGGCTTTTTTTTGCTTACATGATGGAATGATCCCCGGCTTATTCGGGTATCGCCAGGACGGTGCCGACTTCGATGCGATCGATATTGGTAATACGGTTCAGCTCGGCAATAGCGGAGACGCTCACCCCGAATTTCTCGGCGATCTTCCCCAGGGTGTCCCCCGGCTGAACGGTGTAGGTCTCAAATTGGGAGAGATCTACCGCTGGACCGGCTGGCTGACTGGCGCTGCTGCCGGTGGACGGGGCGCTGGCGCCGGGCAAATGCTGCCCCTCATTGAGGACTTCCGGGGTCCAGGTAGGCGGCAGTTTAGGGGTGGCGGTAGGCGCGGTGCGCAGGGTGTCGGCGGCTGGCGCGGCGGTAGGGATCACCTCGTCATTACCCCCGCCGCAGGCGGCAAGTAACAGCACAATCACGCTAAGCAGGCAGATGGAAATCTTTCGCATGGCAACTCCTGATCATAAACTCGCGGGCGGCATTTGTCCCATTATACCAAAGCGACACCACTTTTTGAAACAGTACCCTGGGTTCCCGCGATTGCGTTCAGGATTAACCTACCTTTCGGCATCAATTTGGGTACAATTCACGATTGTGCCCAATGGGAAGCCGGCGCCCAGCGACCGCTTTCCGGGAATTGGGCCAGAGGCGCACTGTCGCCAATTTTGACTGGCATCACAAGATGTATCATGGCACAAAGCAATGCAACCAGCGCTGATCGGTCGATATCAAATAGAACTTGAACTTGGCCGCGGGGGCATGTCCACCGTCTACCTGGCCCACGACCCCCTCTTCGACCGCCAGGTGGCGATCAAGCTCCTGCCCCACGAACTGCTTCACCAACCAACCTACCGGCAGCGCTTCGATCAGGAAGCGAAGATATTGGCCGCCCTGGACCACCGGGCTATCGTGCCAGTGTACGACATCGGCGAAGAGGATGCCCAGCCGTACGTGGTGATGCGCTACATGACCGGCGGCTCTCTTTCAGAGCAGATCAAACAGGGGGTGATCGAACCGAAGGAAGCGGCGCGCATACTGATCCGGCTGGCGATGGCCCTGCATGAGGTGCACAGCCACCAGATCCTCCACCGCGATCTGAAGCCTTCCAATATCCTGTTTGACCAGTGGAATGAGCCGTTCCTCTCAGATTTCGGCACGGCCAAGAGCAGCCTGGAAGAGCAGCCGATGACCCAGACCGGCATGGCTGTGGGCACTCCGGCCTACATGAGCCCGGAGCAGATCCAGGGCGCCGCTTCGCTGGACCACCGCGGCGACATCTATGCCATGGGGATCATCCTGTATGAGATGCTCTGCGGCCACCACCCCTACGGCAGCGACACCCCCATCGCCGTGGCTATCAAGCACGTCACCGAACCGCTGCCGCCGCTGCTGGAAACCAACCCGAATCTGCCCCCGATCTTCGAAACGATCATCAACAAGGCCACCGAGAAGAATCCAGACCAGCGGTACCAGTCGGCCATTGAGTTAGCCGAAGCGCTGCAGCGGATCATCTCCCCAGGAGCGACCATGGAGGTGGCGGCGATGCCGGCGCTGGAAACAGCGGCAGCCTCCTCACCAGGGGAAGCGGCCCCGGATCGGCCGGCACAGATCAACGCCCCAACTGCAGGCGGCCTGCCCGGCAAGCTATGGCTGCCGGCGGCTGGATTGGCGCTGCTGCTGATCCTTTACTTCGGGGGCAGCTATTTCAAGAACCAACAGGCGACGAAGCCGACGGCAGCCGCCGCCACTGCGGCTCTCCAGGTTGTCGCCCAGGCAACCGCAACCCTACCGCCCATTAAAGCTGCCGCCGCGGCAGCGGAAGTGCCAGCCGCCGCCCCGGTGAGCACCGCCAGCCCCACGGCGCCGGCAACCGCCACGTCCACACCAACCCCCACCGCCATGCCGCTGCCCACCAGCACGCCGCCGCCCACTGCCACCGAGGC
>JAHEEY010000193.1 GCA_024640485.1 Chloroflexota bacterium
GGTTGGTGAATCGTACCTTGACGGTGAACGTTTCTCCAGGCTGTATCACGCGCTGAAAATGGGCCGCCGCTTTACTGCCTTTGCCGTTGTTGTAAACTTGATCCTGCCGGCTGCCGACAACCGCGTCGTTGATGCCGTCCTTGACGTACAGCCCGTCGTTGGGCTGGTTGAACAGCCGGTGCTGGTTGGTGTCGTTTTCAGTGAAGAGGAAGGGAGCGCTCTGCTGTGGCCCCAGATCAATATGCCACCACCGTTCGCCTAAATGGCGGTGCTGGGTGTAGATAGTCTGGTAGTTGAGGGCGGTGAGCTCGGGGCGATGCTCGTTGTGTCCCCAAGACCAGTCGTTGCGGTACCAGATGTGAGGCAGTACATGTAGTGGGGCCGGCTCAGGCCCCCGGTTGACGGCTGAGATACGGCACAAAATGTCTTCCTCATCTGCCTTGGCATATTCGATGAAGACGTCAAAATACCGGTTTTCGGCGAAGACATCGTACAGGGCGTCGACCAGTTCGAATTCAGGATCATGGCGGCCGCGGCGACCGTTTTCCGACACCAACAGGGCGTATGGGTAGGCGGCCTGCGGGTACTTATACACCATCTTCATGTAGGAGTGGGTCGGGGTATTATCGAGATAATAATAATACTCCTTTACATCCTCGCCGTGATTCCCTTCCGTCCCGCTTAAGCCGAAAAGCCGCTCTTTGAGAATAGGATCTTGCTCATTCCACAAGGCCACCGCCAGGCATAGGTTTTGGTACCGGTTGCAGAGCCCCCCTAAGCCGTCTTCATTCCACCGGTAGGCCCGGCTGCGGGCATGATCGTGAGGGAAGTAGTCCCAGGCATCCCCATTCTGGCTGTAATCTTCGCGGACTGTTCCCCAGGCCCGTTCGCTGAGATATGGCCCCCATTTCTTCCAATCAGCTTCCCGTGCTTCAGAAGCGGCCAAGCGCTGGTGCTCGGCGCTAAGTGATTCGCGATCCTTCATTACCACACCTCCACATTAGCCGCTTTTGCGGCCGGTGAGCAAGTAGGTAACCATCTCCCCTTTTCCCTTGATCTGAACCACGCCTCTCTCGGTGAAGGTGTATTGGTCACGAAGCCGTTCGTAAATCGGTTTGGCGACCTGAGTGTGGGAGGACAAACCGTGAGAACACATACGGCTGGCCACATTTACCGTATCTCCCCACAGATCGTAGCTGAATTTCTGCCGGCCGACGATGCCGGCGACCACAGGCCCGGAATTGATGCCGATGCGCATGGTGAACTTGGCATTACCGCCGTCGTCGAATTGAGCGATTGCCTCCTGCATGTCCAGGGCCATCTCCGCGATCGCTTCCACATGGTTTGCGTTGGGTGTCGGCAGCCCGCCCACCGCCATGTATTCATCGCCGATGGTCTTGATCTTCTCGAGACCATGCTTTTCAGCCAACACGTCGAATGTGGAGAAGATGTCATTCAACAGGTTGATTAATTCGTTAGGAGTCAGATGGGAAGATAGATGGCTGAAATCGACAATGTCGGCAAAAAGCACCGAGACATCATCAAAATTCTGGGCGATGTTGCCAGGGTGAACCTTCAGCTGCTCTACAATCTTTTGGGGCAGCACATTGAGCAGCAGCGCCTCCGACTGCTCCTGACTGACTCTCAGGGCATCCTCAATTCGCTGGCGCTCCAGGATTTCTTGCTGTAGTTGCTCATTCTGCTCCTGCAAACTCGCCCGCAGATCGCTAATGGTCAAATGGGTGTTGACCCGGGCCAGCACCTCTTCCAGCTGATACGGCTTGGTGATGTAATCCACGGCTCCCAGCTGAAAGCCCCTGATTTTGTCATTGGTGCGCGTCAGGGAGGTCATGAAAATCACCGGGATCTCCTGGGTGATCCGGTTCGTTTTTAACTGCTGGCACACCTCAAACCCATCCTTGCCCGGCATGAGAATGTCCAGCAAGATCAGATCCGGCAGGTGCGCCTCAGCCAGGGCCATACCCTCTTCCCCTTCTCTAGCCGCTAAAACCGTGAAGCCCGACTGAGTGAGGTACTCTTTCAGCAGCCACAGATTGTCAGGTGTATCATCGACAATCAAAATGGTGCCGGTTAATGGGGATTGGGATTGGTTCATTTGTGCCGTTTTGTCATCCTATTGCCGGACGAACTGTAGTTGCTTCTGAAAAAAAGGTATCAAAAAAGCGATCGCTGTTTGAAACGCCTGCCCCAAAGATTCCAGTCATTGCTCTAGCACATGCACAAAGATCAGACATTGGCTGTCTTATGGTTGTGATTACTTCTACATTGTGCCGCAAACATCCTTTTGAGAGGGGCCGCGATGTTGGCGCGAGAATGATTGTCAGCGGCTTGAACGCACCGTGCCATACCACGACGATACGATTGCTGCGATATTCCTTACTGTAACAACTAAATCAAGTATAAACTAACTGACAGAACTATACCACTGCTGTTGACAGTGCCGTCGCTTACATCGTTGGGTATATCCCTATTTTGACTTGTGTTTGCGACCCATATACAATCCATTCATAATGTGAAATCCTGTTTCATGTCATTTGGAGCGCAAGTAATGTCCATTCTTTGTCGCGAACGATCGCCTTTGGACACGCCGCGACTTGTGTGAGTTTCACCGCTGCTTTTTCAATGATGATTGCAATATCATAGCTCAGGTGCCGAATGAGTGTCGTACAAAGCTGATACGCTTTGGAAGAGGTGACTTTTCTTGGGCTGCCGCGGCGCCAGCGGTTTCCTGAGTTGCACCTTTCAAGGAGGTGGTCTTTCCGGTAATTGGCGATTAAGCCTGATCCTGATTGATGTTAATGTGTTTTAACAACAGCATAGGAGGAGAATGTGATGTTGAAGAAAAATCGGTTGATGATTTTGTTTTCACTGTTACTGGTTTTTAGCTTTGCACTAGCGGCCTGCGGTACGACCACTGACGAACCGGCGGCTGATGAACCGGCTGCTGATGTTCCTGCCGCTGAAGAACCCGCGGCTGACGCCCCGGCGGCCGAAGAGCCTGCTGTGGAATCACCTGCCGAACGAAAAGTCGCCACTTTCATCTGGACGCAGGAGTTCGATACACTTAATCCCTATTATAGTAACATGTGGTTTTCCATTATTACACAGGAATTGTGGAACCAACAACCGTGGATTTTTGATGATGCCAACGGTCCGGTGCCCGTTCTCTTGAAAGAAATGCCCAGCGTTTCTGATGACGGCATGGTCATTACCATGAATTTGCGTGATGAATTGGTTTGGTCTGACGGTGAACCTCTTACCGCAGATGACTTTGTATTTACCTACAATATGGTCATGGATCCAGCCAATACAGTGGCTTCCACCTATCCGTTCGACCAGCTAACGAGCATGGAAGCGACCGACGAACGTACTGTTGTCATGACCTTCGCGGAACCTTTTGTGCCCTGGGTTGCGACCATGTGGTCCAGCATCTTACCTGAGCATATCCTTGCTCCTGTATTTGAGGCTGAAGGTACGATCGATGAAGCACCCTGGAATCTGGAGCCTACCGTGAGTGCTGGCCCATTTGTCTTCGCTGAATGGGAATCGGGCAGCTTCGTTCGCTTCGTTCGCAATGACAACTATTGGGGAGAGCCTCCCAAGATTGATGAGATCTTCTTTCAGTTTGTTCCTGATGATGCTGCTCAGGTCGCTGCGCTGCAGACCGGTGACGGCGATTTAGGCACCTTCATCTCTTATGCCGACGTGCCTACCCTGGAAGCTGCTGGCGTGGATCTTGTCACCATCAAGTCGGGCTATAATGAAGGGTGGTTCCCCTTGCTGTGGGATAATGCCAGCCCGGGCATCCTGGATGTTAATGTGCGCAAGGCTATGGTCATGGCCTTTGACCGCGACTCTCTCAATGAAGATCTGTTACTTGGGTTGACCAACACCGCCGCATCCTTCTGGGATAACACCCCTTATGTGGATCCTTCCATTGAGCCGTATCCATACGATCCCGAAGCTGCAAAGGCATTGTTGGAGGAAGCTGGCTGGGTAGACACTGATGGCGATGGTATTCGCGAAAAAGATGGCCAGCCCTTGGTGATCCGGCACGGCACCTCCATCCGTGAAGTTCGACAGGACGCTCAAGCTGTTGCCCAACAGCAGTTGGCTGAGGTAGGTATCCAACTGGATATTCAGAGCTTTGATGCCGACATCCTCTTCGCTGGCTTTGGCGATGAAGGTCCTTGCACTACCGGAGAAATGGATATCTGCGAATGGTCTGATACAACCGCATATCCTGACCCCGACATTTACTACTGGCTGTGCAGTGAAATCCCCACAGCCGAGTATCCGGATGGGGCTAACTGGCAGAATATCTGCAATGAAGAGCTAGATGGATTATTCCAGGCGCAGGCCGTGGAAACAGACCCTGATAAACGGACAGAGATGTTCCATCAGATCAGTCTTATTATGCATGAAAATGTGTACTGGGTAGGTTTGTGGCAAGATCCAGACATCTGGGCCTTGAATGGACGCATCCAAAATGCGAAGATTTCCGGTGTAGATCCGTTCTTTAATATTGTCGACTGGGAACTGACTGACTAGGTCTCAATCAGCTGTATGAAACTGATAGGCCGGGATTCATCCCGGCCTATCTTTGATCCTGAATTTCGAGACTGTTCATAATTTGGATACCTGCTGCCGCTCAAGGCAAGCTAGTGTCTGGATTATTGGCGGAGCGAGTCAGAGCCTCCGTTTCCCTCTCTCTATTATCTAGGTGGTAGAAGCATGGGCCGTTATATTATTCGACGCTTGCTACAGGCGATCCCTTTGATGCTCATCATCAGCATTATTCTTTTTGCCCTGATGCAGAACATGGGAGATCCGGTTGCGACGCTGGGCGGCCGTAAGGCAACCCGTCCATCTGACCGGATCCGCCTTACTAGGCAGCTTGGTCTGGATAAGCCGATCTATACTCAATATGTCTATTGGCTAATTGGCAATGACTGGGCCGACATCGATCTCGATGGAGATGGAATCGCTGAAAGCAAAGGGCATCGTCAAGGTGTCTTGCGAGGTGATTTTGGCACTTCACTAGTGAACCGGGGTAAACCGGCAACGGAGGTCATTTGGGATAGGATCCCTAACACGATGTTATTAATGGTGGCTTCGGAAGCTATCATCATCTTCTTTGCCATGCTTGTTGGCGTCTACTCGGCCCTGCGTCAGTACACAATCATGGATAACGTCATTACCACCCTGTCATTTGTAGGGTATTCGATGCCCATCTTCTTCATTGCCCTGCTCTCTATGTACTTGTTCTCGGTCAAGTTTAAGGAGTGGGGTTTGCCATCCCTTCCTACCGTCGGCATGTTTGATCCTCAAGTAGGTAAAACGCCTAAGCAAGTGGCGCTGCATATGATTCTGCCGGTGATGAGTATCGCCGTCATCAGCCTGGCAGCCTATAGCCGTTTTATTCGCAGCACCATGCTGGAGGTAATGGGACAGGACTACATCCGTACGGCCAGGGCGAAAGGACTGAAGGGACGCTATGTAGTTCTCGTCCACGCCCTCAAAAACGCTTCCCTACCAATTGTCACTATCGTTGGTTTGGATCTCCCGCTTCTGTTGGGAGGTGCCATTGTCACTGAACGGATTTTCGCCTGGCCTGGTATGGGACGACTCTTTCTCGATCACGTATCCCGCCTTGACGTGCCGGTGGTCATGGGCATTCTGATGCTGATAGCGCTGGCTGTCATCGTATTCCAGATAATTACTGATGTCACGTACGCCTGGCTAGATCCGCGCATCCGGTATGAGTAGGAGAATCGAAATGAGCACGATAGAAGCTAATGTCGCCGGATTTGCAGTTGATCCAACCGAGGCGCCGCCATTATCTTTGGGTCAAATGACCTGGCGCCGCTTTTTACGACACAAGATGGCTGTCGCCGGCGCGATCATGATAATCTTATTGTTTCTCTATTCTTTTGGCGGCTCGTTCCTCTACACTGAAGATTTCGCCAATGCCACCGACACCGCCAACCGTCTCCAACCTCCTTCGGCCGAGCACCTTTTTGGCACCGACCAGATTGGTCGGGATATCCTGGCGCGTACCATTTATGGCGGGCAAATTTCTTTGATTATCGGCTCAGCCGCCGTCCTGCTCCAAACCCTGGTAGGGGTCATTATCGGTGCCATTGCCGGTTACTACGGTGGGCTGATAGACAGCCTTTTGATGCGGTTCACCGAGGCGATGTTCAACATCCCGCAGCTGTTCCTGCTGATTGTGATGGCCAAGACGTTTGCCGGCAAGATCGCCAACGTCCAATTATTCGGCCGCACCTTCAGCGGCAGCGTGGTGATCATCATCGTCATCATCGGCTTGACCAGCTGGATGTACCTGGCCCGTATCGTCCGCGCTGAATTCCTCTCCCTGAAGGAGAACGAGTTTGTGCTGGCGGCCAAGGCGACCGGTACCTCCAATCTGCAGATCATTTTCCGCCATATCCTGCCTAACAGCGCCGCCCCCATCATCGTCTCGGCCACCCTGGGCATTGCCAACGCTATTTTGAGCGAATCTTACATCAGTTTCTTGGGGCTGGGGGTAGAACCGCCCACTGCCACCTGGGGCAATATGCTGGATCGCGCCGCTGGCAACTTCAACCTGATCAGTACGGCACCCTGGTATTGGATCACGCCAGGCATGTTCATCGTGCTGACGGTCTTGAGCATCAACTTCGTGGGCGACGGCCTTCGTGATGCCCTGGATCCCCGCAGCCGGTCAGTCTGACAGCTGTCTTTCCCAAGCCGCCTCAAACGGCCGTGACCTAATTGCAAGGAAACGAGTATGCCAACATCGAATGCAAAGCTGCTGGAAGTAACCGATCTCAAGGTCCGCTTCCACACCCCAGAAGGGACTGTCTATGCCGTAAACGGCATTTCATACCAGATCAAAGAAGGGGAAGCGGTCGCCCTTGTCGGTGAAAGCGGCTGCGGTAAATCAGTCAGTATGATGTCTATCCTGGGACTTATCCCGGTACCGCCGGGGGAGATAGCCAGCGGAGCAGCGACCTTGCTCGACAAAGATCTGCTGAAAATGCCCGAAGAAGAGCTGGAAGCGACTCGGGGGAAGGAAATCGGGATGATTTTTCAAGACCCGATGACCTCACTCAATCCGGTGCTGACCATTCAATTGCAGCTGACCGAAGCACTCCGCAAACATTATGAGATGGGCCAGGAACAAGCCCAAAGCCGGGCAGTTGAGCTGCTGGAGCTGGTGGGCATCCCCGATGCCGCCCGCCGGTTGGGGGAGTATCCCCACCAATTCTCTGGGGGGATGCGGCAGCGGGTGATGATCGCCATGATGTTGGCCTGCAACCCCAGCCTGCTCATCGCCGATGAGCCCACCACCGCTCTGGATGTGACCATCCAGGCCCAGATCGTCGATCTGGTCATCCGCATGCGCGATCAGCTGGGTATGGCCCTCATCTGGATTACCCATGACCTGGGGGTGGTCGCCGGCATGGCCGACCGGGTGATGGTGATGTACGCTGGCTACATCGTGGAAGAAGCGGAAGTTGATGACCTGTATGAGGCCCCCCGCCATCCATATACCGTGGCTTTGTTGGCCGCGCTGCCCCGAGTGGACCATCGCCGGGAAGGGCGGTTGAAGTCAATCCCTGGGGCGCCGCCAAACCTGCTGGTGGAACCGCGTGGCTGCCCTTTCGCCCCCCGTTGTGATTACACCATGGAGCGATGTTTGAAAGAGAACCCCCCACTAATGGCGATTGCCCCCAGCCGTAAGGTCGCTTGCTGGATTGACATGAGTACCGGAGAACCACGATGAGCGTAGACAGCAGCAACAATGCCCTGGTCCAGGTAAGAGCGCTGAAGAAGCATTTCCCGATACGGAAGGGGATCGTCATCCAGCGAACCACCGGCGCCGTGAAAGCGGTCGATGGCATTACCTTCGATATCGCCAAAGGGGAGACCCTGGGGATGGTGGGTGAAAGCGGCTGCGGCAAGACCACCGCCGGGCGTACCTTGCTTGGCCTGTACCCGCACACCGCCGGCGAAGTATATATTGATGGGCAGGAAGTCCATTCCGCCAAAGGGGCTGAGCTGCTGGCCATCCGGCGAAAGGCGCAGATGATCTTCCAGGACCCCTTCGCCTCGCTCAATCCTCGCTGGACGGTCAATGCCATTGTCAGCGAGCCGCTGCGGGTCCACGGCATATTGAAAACCAGAAGTGACCGCACTGCCCGGGTGAAGGAGCTGTTGGAGCTGGTCGGGTTGAGCCCCCGGCACAGCAACCGCTTCCCTCATGAATTTTCCGGCGGCCAGCGGCAGCGCATCGGCATTGCCCGGGCCCTGGCCTCCGACCCCGCGTTCATCGTCTGTGACGAGCCAATTTCGGCGCTGGATGTCTCCATCCAGGCCCAGGTGGTCAATCTGCTGGAAGATCTGCAGGCACAGCTAGGATTGACCTATCTGTTCATCGCCCATGACTTAAGCATGGTGCGCCACATCTGCAGCCGGGTGCTGGTGATGTACCTGGG